>JBIOVC010000257.1:0-6772 GCA_044867545.1 Hyphomicrobiaceae bacterium
CGACCAGCACCGCGACCTGCTCGCCGGTGAGCGCGTCGACCTCGATCTTGGCTTTCGCGGCTTCGGCAAGGTAGGCGGGGTCCTTCATGGTCGCATCGAAGGCGCGGCGCAGCGCATCGACGCGATCGTTCGGCACGTTTGGCGGCAGAAAGAAGGGGCGGCCGTACTCGAGCCGGGCGAGCGAGAGCTCGAGTGCCTGACGCTGGGCAGGCGTCTTGGCGAGATCGAGGATGCTGGGGATGCCGGCAAGCTCTGGATGCGGCGTCAGCCCCCACTGGGCGATCACCTTCAGCTTCTTGTCCTTCAGCCAGTCGGTGCCGATCGCCTTCAGGGTTGACCAGTTGGTGGCAGCGATGCCGTGCACCTCGCCGCGCTCCATCGCCAGATGGATCTTAGGCGTGCCGTCGTAGCCGGTGACGACCTTGAATTTGAAGCCGAACAGCTCGTTGGCAAGCACGGCGTAGTCGTACTGCGTCGTGCCAGGCGCCTGTGCGCCGACCACAGTCTCCTTGCTGCGCAGGTCATCGAGACTCTGGGCCGGCGCCGTATGCCAGAGGTAGGTGATCTGAGTTTCCTTGTTGGTGCTGCCGATCCAGATCAGCTTCGTCGGATCGAAGCGCGCCCCTTCCGGTGTCAGCAGCGGCGCCGTTGGCAGGCCGTTGAACGGTACACCGATGACGGTCCCATCGAACGGTCCATTGGCATAGAGCTGGTTGGTCATCGTCATGCTGCCGGCGCCCGGCTGGTTCTGGACCACGATAGTGGGATTGCCGGGAATGTGCGTCCCGATGTGGCGCGCGAGCAGGCGGGCATTGAGGTCGTAGCCGGACCCCACCGGCACACCGACCACGATTCGCACGGTGTTGCCCTTATAGAAGTCGGCGACGCTCTGCTGGCCGAAGGCCGGTGCGGCAAAGCACAACAAGAGTCCCAGCAGGGCGATCGATGCCCGTTTCATGTATGTCCTCCCAATCGTTCGCCCGGTTTTGCCCCGGGGAGTTCTACGCCCTTCAAATCTAGCGGCAGCGGACGGTGTGTCCATCCTGCAGTGCGCTCGTCTCACTGCAATGGGAGGCGACGGCGTGGGTGACAAATGTCCTCGCTCGGGTATCCTGTGCGCCCTCGCATGCAGCGGGCCGTTTGCTGAAGGCGCAAGCCGAGGGCGTTCCGCAGCGGACCACGCCATCTTTCGTTGCAGCCAACACGGTGGGATTTGCCGATGACCAATCCGTTCGCGAGATTCGTGCTGCTGCCGGTGCTGACACTGGTGCAGGCATTGGCGCTGCTAATCATCGAGCTGGTGGCCGCCATGCTCGTCTACATCTACCTCAATCTCTACCACCTCGACACATTCGGGCATCTCGTCCGCTTCTCGCTCTACGTGCTCGACGCCTTCCGCCAGCAACTCGAATTCTGGCTGCCCGGCGCCGCCAATCAGGCCTACGCGACGCTGCTCGGCGAGCTCGGTCCGAAATCGATCCTCCTGCTGCTCATCGGTCTTGTGACGGCGACCCTCATTCGCGCGCTCGCCCGGATGCTCGGCGGCGGGGCATACAAGCGCTCGCGGCAGCCCGCGAACGCCTGACGCAATGCGCATCAGCTCGGAAGTCTGGGTCAGATCATATCTGCGCCGCTGCTCGGCTGCCGGCATCCCTGCTGCAATCGTGCATCACGGCGACGACCGCGCCGGCGCGATCTTCCTGAAAGTGAACCGCCTCGACGGCCGGGCCCAGCTCTTCGTGCCCGCGCCCGCCGGACTGGCCGGGCTCGAGGACGACCGCCGCTTTGTCGCCCATGCCGACGGTGGTGCCGCTCCGGAGCCCGATGTCGATGCCTACCTCACGCGGCAGGCCGACTTCGATACGGACCTCTGGGTCATCGAGATCGAGGACCGTGAAGGCCGCCATCTTCTCGATGACGAGGTCATTCCGGCCAAGCCGCCAGGCAACACATAAGTCACGGTTGCCCGCCGTCCATTCGACGCTCTCGCCGTCATTAACCTTTCGTTAACCAACGGCGGCGCCAACTCCAGCCCCAGTGTGGCCTGAGTCCATGCGTCCGCATCGCATGCTCCGCCGCCCGGCCGCGGCGGAGGCAGAGGGAGCGAGGGACCTCATGGCAACGATTCTGGTATTCAGAACCGACATGCGCACGGCCGACGGCGCTCGGATCGCCGACCGGCGATCGGCCGAGATCATCATCTTTCCGGGCGTTCGCTATGAGCGCCCTGTCCAGGGCGAACCGACGACGGCCTGCCGTGCGAGCACCGCCTCCAGGGCACGTGACCGGCTCGAGCTCGTCGACTGACTGGGTCGCCACTCAATAGGGCTGCTGGCGGCAGTTCGCCCGCAGCAATCCGCGCTCGATCTCGGCACCGAACACGCGCCCTTTGAGCGGCGCACGGAGCACCGCAAGTCCCCCGTGCGTTGGGGTATGCAATTGAGTTACCGCATCGCCGGTGCGCGTCTCGGGCACGACTCCCAGGAAGTTGTCGCCCGGTGGAAGCACCAGCAGACGCACATCCACCGCCCTTCCTCCCGCGGCCGGCAGTGCATAGAAGCTCTCGCCGCCGGCAGCATAGAGCGACAATGTCCACCCCACATCGGGCAGGCTGGCGCTGACGACAACCGGACCCGCAGACGTATCGAACCGGCAAATCGCATAGTGAACGTCGGGCGCCTGGTAGGGGAGCACCTGCGCACCGGGCCTCGCCGGCGGAAGAACGACAAAGGCGTTCGCAGGCAGGCTCCGGCTGAGCCGCGCGTAGGCATCGCCGGTCGTCAGATAGGGCATCAAGAAGGTCATGCCGATGTGCGCAATGCCGGCAGCCAGCAACGCCGCAAGCATGATCGGCCAGTGCCTGAGAACAAAGGAGAAGCGGTTCACCGGCAACCGATCCTCTTGATCAGCGGCAACGTCTGCCGGCCCTCGGCGGAAGGATCGCCCGAGGCAGGCGCCCGGCGCGGCTCCACCATCGTCAGCTGCAGGGTGAGGCGACCGGCGCCACCGACCGGAAGCCAGTTGCCCGGCCGGGCATCGCGCGCAAGCACGATGTAGAAGCCGCCGTCCGGATTGGGTGCATACGTCTCGCTGGTGAAGGCATAGCGATCGGCCGAGTTGGGAATGAGCAGTCCGTACGCGTCATAGACGGCGAGACTCCACCAGTTCGCTTCCAGCGGCCCCGCCTCGATCAGATACTCACAGCTCGAATGCAGCCGTTGCCCGTCCTGGTCGAACCGCGCCTCGAACGTAGACGCGATTGCCGCGCTGAGCGGAAGGCTGCCACGTCGGGCGAAATGAGCGCGGGTGTAGGGATCGACATCCGCGGTTGCCGCGTTGGTCCATGCCGTCCAGGGGCCTTCGCGCACCGTCGTCAGCGGGGTGCCGACCTCGATCATGTACCAGCTCGACCCCAGGCCGAGCAGCATCACGACGCCCACGAAGAAGCCGAGGTTGGCTGTGTGCGCGATCCACGCGCCGATCTCGACGCGCAGCCGATCCAGCCGATAGAGCAGCGCAGACGGGGAGGCAGGGATCGTCATGCTAGCGTCCTGATCGCGAAATTCGTCTCTTTGGGCCGCGAGCTCGGAACGAGTTTCGCGATCTGAAGGACACTAGGGAAGCTCGCGCAACTGACTGCGCAGGCTTCCGAGCGTTCCTCCCTCGGCACGGCGATCTGGTTCCGCGCTCCCGGGTTGCGGTGAGGGCTGCTGGGGCTGCGGTGCCCCGCCGGCAGGTGTCTCGCCCGCCGTCCCGGCGCCGGCAGTGCGCATCGCCTGCACGACCCGCTTCAGCGCTGCCCGCGTCGCATCCGGCATGATGCTCGCCGACTTCGTCTGCTGGGCTGCCGCCACCGCCGGATTGCGGCGCCGGATTTCGGCCAGACGCTGCTGCTCGGCGACCTGCACCGGATGCAAGGCAAGGCCTGGTATCTGGGGGATGTCCATGTTGGTGTGCGCCGACATCATGAACGATTGCCAGATGGGCGCTGCAAGCCCACCACCGGTGTTGCCGTTCATCTGCGGTCGGTTGTCATCGTTGCCGAGCCAGACGCTGGCCACGTACCGGCCGGTGAAGCCGACGAACCAGACGTCGTTGGGGCCGGAGCTCGTACCGGTCTTGCCGGCGCTGTAGGTGAAGTCGAGGGCCGACCTTGTACCGGTGCCGTCGGTCACGACCCGCTGCAGCATCTGGTTCATCTGCTCGGCGACCCGGCGCGACACGAGCTGGGGCGGCTCGGGCTCGTCGCGCTCGCGGCTGTAGACCAGCTCGCCCCTGGAATTGAACGCTTCGAGGATGGCGTAGGGCCGGGCCCGCTTGCCGCCGTTGGCAAAGGTGGCGATGCCGCCGGTATGCTCGAGCGGCGTGATGCCGGTGTCGCCGAGCGCCATCGAGCAGCTTCGACGGATGCCCTTGATGCCGAGCCGCTGCGTCATCTCGATCACCCGGTCGCGGCCGACCGCAAACGACAGCTCCGCCGCCGTCGTATTGAATGACTTGGCGAGCGCCAGCCACAACGGCATCCGCGCTCCGCTGCCCCCGCCCCCGCCGTAGTTCGACGGATGCCAGTTGCCGCAGGAGCGCGAAGCATCGCGCACGACGGTCTCCGGCGTATATCCGTTCTCGAGCGCCGTCGCATAGACGTAGATCTTGAATGAGGAGCCCGGCTGCCGCCTGGCCTGCGTCGCCCGGTTGAACTGGCTCTCGCCGTAGTCTGGACCGCCGACCAGCACACGCACGGCGCCGTCCGTTTCCATCACGACCAGCGCGCCCGAGTTGAAGCGATGACTGCGCCCCTGCTGGCGAACCGCCGAGACGAGGGCCTCCTCGCCCAACTGCTGCAGACGCGGATCGACGGTGGTCCGCGCAGTCAGGACGTAGTGGCCGCGGCCCTCCATCACCCGCTGGATCTCTTCATAGGCCCAGTCGAGAAACCAGTCGGGGCTCGCCGCTTGCCGTACCTCGACGAACCGAGCCGGATTGAGGCGCGCGGCGTGGACCTGGCCCTCGGTGTAGAATCCGGCCTCGACGAGATTGGTGAGGACCTCGTTGGCACGCGCGCGCGCCTCGGGCAGGTTGATGTGCGGGGCATAGCGCGTCGGCGCTTTGAAGAGGCCCGCAAGCACCGCCGATTCCGCGAGACTGACGTCGCGCACGGACTTGCTGAAGTAGAATTGGGATGCAGCTTCCACGCCGAACGCGCCCCCGCCCATGTAGGCGCGATCGAGGTAGAGCTTCAGGATCTCATTCTTCGACAGGCGCGACTCGAGCCAGAACGAAAGGAAGAGCTCCTTGAGCTTGCGCAGCAGCGAGCGCTCCGGCGAGAGAAACAAATTCTTTGCGAGCTGCTGGCTGATGCTCGATCCGCCCTGGACGACGTCATTGGCGCGCAGGTTCTCGAGCAGTGCGCGGAAGGTGCCGAGGACATCGACGCCGAAGTGCTCGTAGAACCTCCTGTCCTCGGTGGCGAGCGTCGCCTTGATCAGGTGGTCGGGGATCTCCTCCAGCGGCACCGCGTCGTTGAGGTTGATGCCGCGCTTGCCGATCTCGTTGCCGTTGACGTCGAGGAACTTGACGCTGTAGCGGCCGGTATTGAGCCAGCGGCCCTCCTCGATCTCCTGGAACGCCGGCAGCGCAAGAGCATAGAGCACGACCACCCCGCCGGCCGCCATCGACAGGCCTTCCGAGACCAGCTCGTTGGCGAGACGCTTCCACCCGGTGAGCTTGAACCGCGCAAAGAAGCTGGACGCGGCGTTGTAGTAGTCCTTGATCGTTTCCCAGGCGCCGGCCAGCGTCGAATCGATCCAGGAATCCAGTCTGAGCCAATTGACCAGCCGGTGCCCGCCACCCTGCTTGAAGAACCAGTCGCTCATGCCATGGTACCCTCGGGCCGCCGGGACCGTTCTGCGCTCAAAAGCGCCTATCGACTCACATCATGCCGAAAATGTGGTTATCTATCACCGGCCCGCCAAGCAAAGCGAGGGGACTGTTTGCAACAGGATGAAACTCCGTTCTGGCGCAGCAAGCGGCTGGACGAGATGTCGGCGTCGGAATGGGAATCGCTCTGCGACGGGTGCGGCAAGTGCTGCCTCCTGAAGCTCGAGGACGAGGATACCGGCGACGTCTATCTGACCAGGCTCGCCTGCCGGCTGCTCGACCACAAGAGCTGCCGGTGCAAAGACTATACGAACCGCTTTGCCCGCATGCCGGACTGCGTCTCCATTGATGCCGGAACGGTCGGCTCACTGCGCTGGCTGCCCGAGACCTGTGCCTACCGCCTCGTCGACGAGGGCAAGGACCTTTTCTGGTGGCACCCCCTCGTCTCCGGTGAAGCGGACAGCGTGCACTGGGCCGGTGAATCGGTGCGAGGCTGGGCCACCTGCGAGTCCCGCGCCACCCCGGAGACGATGGAGCGCTTCATCATCAGCCGCGTCGATTGAACGGCCGCCCTGTCCGCCCAATGGATCATTGACTTGAAGCTCGGCCTAAGCTCACTGCCGGGCAAATCTCATAGTTCCCGGTTTGGAGACCGTGATGTCCGACCAGACGAGCCAGCCTGCGCCGAAGTTCGATACGCTTGCGATCCACGCCGGGGCGGCGCCCGATCCATCGACGGGCGCCCGCATCACGCCGATCTATCAGACGACCGCCTACGTCTTCAACGATGCGGACCACGCCGCAGCGCTGTTCGGCCTCGAGGTCTTCGGCAACATCTACACCCGCATCATGAACCCGACGCAGGCGGTGCTCGAGGGCAGGCTCGCCGCGCTCG
>JBIOVC010000258.1:0-7278 GCA_044867545.1 Hyphomicrobiaceae bacterium
ATGCTGACGACGGTCGGCGATGGGTGCGCGTTTCTCGCCAATTCGCACGTCGGCCACGACTGTCATGTGGGCAACCACGTGATCTTCTCCAACAACGTGATGTTAGCCGGCCATTGCACGGTCGGGGATTACGCGATCCTCGGTGGCGGCGCGGCGGTCATCCAGTTCGCCCGCGTCGGCGCACACTCCTTCCTCGGCGGCATGTCGGGGCTCGAGAACGATCTCATCCCCTACGGGATGGCGCTCGGCAATCGCGCACACCTTTCGGGGCTCAATATCGTCGGGCTGCAACGGCGCGGCTTCTCCCGCGAGGACGTGCAAAACCTCAGGCGCGCCTATCGTTCGCTGTTTGCCGACGAGGGCACGTTGATGGAGCGCGTCGCCGACGTCGCCGAGGAGTACCGCGATCATCAGATCGTGCAGGAGATCGTCGCGTTCATCCGCGCGGGCGGCAAGCGCTCGCTCTGCACGCCGCGCGATGGTGCCGAGGGCTAGATGGCAAGCCTGCGGGCGCGGGGCGCGCTCGGCATCCTGGCCGGCGGCGGCACGCTCCCGATCGAGGTCGCCGAGGCGGTGGTCCGCGATGGGCGCCCGGTCCACATCGTCGGCATCGAGGGCGAGGCTGACGGCGCAATATCGCGCTATCCCCACACCTGGGTGAACTGGGGCGGCATCGGCGGCATGGTTGCGGCGCTGCGCGACAATGGCTGCGCCGAGATGGTGATCGTCGGCCGGGTGCGGCGTCCGAACTTGATGGCGCTCAGGCCCGACCTCGGGTTCGTGGCGAGCTTTCCCAACCTCGTGCGGTTCCTGTGGGGCGGCGACGACTCGGTACTCCGGCGCGTCGTCCGCTTTTTCGAGGCGAAGGGTTTCAGGGTCGTTGGCGTGGAGGATGTGGCTCCCCACCTGTTGGCGCCGCTCGGGCCGCTCGGATCGGTGGCGCCGGATGCCTCGCAGAAGGCGTCGATCGCGCGGGCGTTCGAGACCATCCGCGCGCTGGGGCCGTTCGATGTCGGGCAGGCGGTGGTGGTGGCGGGCGATCGCATCATCGCGGTCGAGGGCGCCGGCGGGACCGATCAGATGCTGGACGCGATCGAGGTCGGGACCGCGTTCGGCTCCGGCGCCCGCGCCGTGCTGGTGAAGGGCCCGAAGCCCGGGCAGGAGATGCGCGTCGATCTGCCGACGATCGGTCCGGAGACGGTCTCCAAGTCCGCGGCGCTGCGGCTTGCCGGGATCGTCGTGCCGAAGGGCCGCGCGATCGTGCTGGAGCGCGAGGAGGTGGCGCGGCGTGCCGATGCGGCAGGAATGTTCGTGATCGGCGTCGAGGCGCCGGCGGATTTCGCTCCGGAGCCCGTCATCGCCGTGACACCGGACGACACCAGCGATCTGATCGTGCTTGGCCGCAAGCGCCCGAGCGCCGAGGACTGGAAGGACATCGCTCTTGGCCGGCTCCTGCTCGTGGCTATGAAGGCCGAGGGTGCGGGGTGCTCCGCAGTGGTCGCCCGCCAGTACGTGCTTGCCGTCGAAGGCCAGGAACCGACCGTTGCGGTGGTCCGCCGCACGGGCAAGCTCAAGCAGTGGGGGCGGCGGCTGATGCGCAGACGCGTCGGCGTGCTCGTCGTGCGCGACCAGGACAATCGGCGCTCGGGGATCGAGAGCCATCCGCCCTTCGGCCCGCTGCTCGAGGATCGTGTGTTCCGTGCCGCGGCGGAGGCCGGGATCGCCGGGATCGCGTGCACGGAGAGCCCGATACCATCCGGCCTCGCGGTGGATGCGGTGCGGCGTGCCGATGCGGCTGGCCTCTTCCTGGTTGGCCTTGGGATGACGTCTGCATCCAAGGGATCGATGGTATCGGAGGTCGGCCGGGGCGAGGCGGACGTGCGGCCGCTCACGCTGTTCCTCGTCGCCGGCGAGCACTCGGGCGATGCGCTCGGGGGCAAGCTGATGAGTGCGCTCACGGCGCTGCATGGCGGGCCGGTCGGCTTTGCCGGCGTCGGCGGCGGGCACATGGAGGCGCAGGGGCTGCAGAGCCTGTTTCCGCTCGCCGAGGTCGCGGTGATGGGGCCGCTGTCGATCTTGAAGCGGCTGCCGCGGATCGCGCGGCGCATCTTCCAGGTCGTCGACGCCGCGGTGGCGGCGAGGCCCGACGCGATCGTCATCATCGACAGCCCGGAGTTCACCCATCCGATCGCCCATCGCATCCGGAAGCGTGCGCCCGACATCCCGATCATCGACTACGTGAGCCCGAGCGTGTGGGCGTGGCGGCCGGGCAGGGCGCGGGTGATGCGGCCTTATGTCGATCACGTGCTGGGGCTGCTGCCGTTCGAGCCCGAGGCACATGCCCGCCTCGGCGGTCCCCCCTGCAGCTACGTCGGTCATCCACTCGTGGAGCGGGCGGAGTGGCTGCGTGCACTCGACCCGGTGCCGCTGGCCGAGCGGCTCGGCATTGCGGTCGGCGAGCCGGTGCTGGTCGTTCTGCCGGGCAGCCGGTCGTCCGAGGTGGGCCGGCTGATGGGTCCCTTCGGCGAGACGATCCGGCTGCTCAGGGCGCAAGGCATCTCGTCGCATCTGCTGTTGCCGACGGTGCCGCATCTCAAGGCCGACATCGAGCGGGCCGCCGCTCTGTGGGACGCGCCGGTCCACATCCTGGAAGGGGAGGAGGACAAGTTCCGTGCGTTCAAGCTGGCGCGCGCCGCGCTTGCCGCGTCCGGCACGGTGACGCTCGAGCTCGGGCTTGCCGGCACACCGATGGTGGTCGCCTACAAGGTGGAGCCGCTGGCGTCGCTGGCCCGCTACCTGATCAGCACCGAGACGGTCGTGCTGACGAATCTGGTGCTCGGCGAAAAGGCGATACCGGAGCTGCTGCAGGAGAACTGCACGCCGGAGAAGCTCGCTGCCGCGCTTGCGCCGCTCATCGCCGATACGCCGGAACGCGCGCGCCAGGTCGCGGCGCTCGCCCGTGTTCCGGTCCGCCTGGCGCTCTCCTCGGGTACGCCCAGCGAGGCGGCGGCGCGGATCGTGCTCGACTATGCCATACGAGGCCGGTCGGCAGGGAGCGGGTGAAGGAGTGCGCCGATGACAGGATGGACGCTCGCCAGCGTCAGGGCTCGCAATTTGGCACTCGAGGCCTATTGTCAGGCCGACGGCTGCAACCGCTTCTATGTGTTCGACCTCGAAGCGCTGATCGACAGCGTCGGGGGCGACTATGCCGTCTCCGACATCCCGCAGATGACGTGTGCCGCGTGCGGAGGGCCGCTCAAGATCATGCTGGCCGCCGTGCCGCCCGGCCAGGACGACGACGATCCGGCGTGAAGCCTCATGATCCCTCTTGCGCCGCCGGCGGCCCAGGTGGGATGCTTTGCGCGAATGGAATTTGTCACGGAGGCAGCAGCCATGTCCACGACCACGACTCCCGCAGGCCTTGGCCAGAAGGCACGGGAGTTCTCGCTCAAAGGTGTCGACGGTAAGACCTACACGCTCGGCGGGGTGCGTGGGCCGAAGGGAACGCTCGTCGCCTTCATTTGCAACCACTGCCCGTATGTGCAGGCGGTGATCGGGCGGCTCGTCGAGGAGTCCAAGGCGCTGAAGGCAATCGGCATCAATACGATCGCCATCAACTCGAACGACGCCAAGGCATATCCCGAGGATTCCTTCGAGAACATGATCGTATTCGCCAAGAAGCACGGCTTCCCGTTCCCCTACGTGTTCGACGAGACGCAGGCGGTGGCGCGTGGCTACGGCGCACTTTGCACGCCCGACTTCTTCGGCTTCAATGCAAGGGATGAGCTGCAGTACCGCGGGCGGCTCGATGCCTCGCGCAAGGACCTTGTCCCGGGCGCGCGCCGCGACCTCTATCTGGCGATGAAGGAGATCGCCGAGACCGGGCGGGGCCCTTCCGAGCAGATCCCGTCGGCTGGATGCTCGATCAAGTGGCGCGAGTAGCGCGAGGCTTTCAAACAACGAAGGAGGAAGTCGATGCCCAAGGCCTATTGGATTGCCGTCTACCGGTCGATCTCGAAACCTGACGCGGTGGCCGCATACGCAAAGCTTGCCGGGCCGGCGATCGCGGCGGCGGGCGGCCGCTTTCTGGCCCGCGGTATGCCGGCCAAGGTCTACGAGAACGGGGTGAACGAGCGCACCGTGCTGATCGAGTTCGACAGCGTGGAGAAGGCGCTGGCGGCCCACGACAGCGCGGCCTACCAAGCAGCGCTCAAGGCGCTGGGCGACGGTGCCGACCGCCAGATCCGGATCGTTGAGGGGGTATAGAGCAGGAACGGGCGATCAAGCGCTGCCGCCGGCGATGGGCTCAAGACCAAGGTCGACGAGAGCAAGGGCAAGCTCGGGTGCAAGCACGGGCTCTAGGCGCTCGGCGTGAGAGGTTGGCGGTTTGGCGATAGCCCTGACGGCTGGGCTCACGGCTGATACGCGTGGCTAAGCTGTTGGCATTGATCACCCACACTTCGCGTATGCCATAAGCCGCGTAGGTCTCGAGCTTACGGCCTAGGTCATATGCGAGACTGGTGTCCGCCACTTCAACCGCCAGCAGAACAGCGGCGCCGTCGAGGCTGTCGAGATCGAGCCCGCGGGGGTAGACGCAAAAATCGGGCTCTACGAAGGTGTCCTCGTCGAGTCGAAGTGTCGTTTCCGGAGCGATCTCAAGGTGTTCAGGCGCCGCGCGCTGAAAGAAGCGATTGAGCGCGATCTTCACGACCTCATGCCTGGCCCCCTTCGGCGACATCGGCACCACCTCCCCGCCGATCAGCTCGAAGCGCTCGTCCTCGGCAATGATGCCCTTGGCCACCATCTCCTCGATCTCGGCCACGCTCCAGCGGCGCCGGGGGAGCCCCTCGGCGGCCTGGGTGGTGGCGGGAAGCGATCTCGGGCGGAGCTGCTCGTTCATGGGCGAAGACTAGCACAGCCGCGAGTGAGGGGGGAATTCGCCGGCTCTATCCTCAACGTGGCTTCACTGCCCCTGCAGCCGCCCGGCGAAGTGGACGATGGTCTGCCGGTAGACCAGCGCGCGGTTCCACTCGCGCAGCACCTCGAAATTGCGTGAGCCCTCGCCGTACGGCGCGCCGGCCTGCCAGCCGTTGACCTTGAGCAGGTTGGCGGTCGAGGCGAGCACGTCGGGCACGCTGTGGCGGAGGTCGATGTGGCCGTTGCCGTCGTAGTCGACGCCGTACTTGATGTAGGACGAGGGCAGGAACTGCGTCTGGCCGAGCTCGCCGGCGTAGGCGCCGATCATGTCGCGCAGCGGCAGGTGTCCGCGCTGGACGACCTGCAGAGCGGCGATCAGCTCGCGCTGGAAGAGCTCGGTGCGGCGGCAGTCGTGGGCCATGGTGGCGACCGTGCGGATGACCGACAGCTTGCCGATATCGCCCGAGCCGTAGTCGGACTCGAGCCCCCAGATGGCGACGATCACCTCGCGCGGCACGCCGAACTGCTTCTCCACGCGGGAGAGCAGGGCGGCATGGCGGGCGAGCAGCTGGCGGCCGCGGGTGATGCGGCCCTTGGTGACGCGGGTTGCGGCGTACTGCTCGAATGTCTTGGTGAAGGTCGCGCGCTGGCGCCGGTCGAAGGCGAGCACGGCGCGGTCCAGTGTCAGCCCTGAGAACGCGCTGTCGATGACGCTGCGCGAGACGCCCTGCGCCTCGGCCTCGCGCGCCATCGCCGCGAGGAACGCGTCGAAATCGCCGCCGCAGCGTGCGGCGAGGGCGGGGGTGGCAAAGAGCGACGCCAGGAGGGCGATGAGCGAGAGGAGGGCGGCGGGCGCAGCGGTGGTCAATTATGGTTTCCCTTTGGTGCACGACGACGTTCACGGTCGATGCATCAAGAACCTGCCTATTGCCCGTGGCGCAACCGAAAAAGACCGTCGATCGCGCCAGCGTGAAGAAATCGTGGCGGCTCCTTTCGCGACGGCTCCCCGCACTGGCGGATAAGACAGTTTCGGCTTCCGTCAATTCGACCAATGTCCGGTGCGCGCAACAGGCAAGTTCCTTGGAGGCGAAGAACATGGTCAGCTTGAAGGGTGAGATACCCCTGCTCAACAGCACTGGGCTGCTCGGGAGCGAAGGTCCCCTCATCGTCACGTACGACGTTGAATCGGACGAGGTGGACGTCGGCTCTTTGGAAATTCCGCAGGTCGACGGGCTCGTCGGCGACGTTGGCGTGCCGGACCTCTCGCTCGTGCCCGATCTCGGGTCGGTTGGCGTGCCCGAGCTCCTCGGCGACGGTTTGGCGCTGGACATCCCGCTCGACGGGGTGATCGGCGACACCGGGATACCGGAGGTCTCGTTCGATGCCGATCTCGGCTCGCTGGTGCCCGATGCCACCAGTGGCGACCTCGACGGGCTCATCGGCGGAATCGGGGTGCCGGACCTGACGCTCGAGCAGGATCTCCTCGGCTCGCCGGTCGGCGTGCCCGACCTCACGGGCGATGATGTGACGGCGGACATCCCGCTCGACGGGCTCATCGGCGACACCGGGATACCGGAGGTCACGTTCGACTTCGATCTCGGCTCGCTCCTGCCCGAGGTCGCCGGCGGCGATCTGACGGACGTGATCCCGCAGCTCGATGGACTGGGCGGAGTCGGAGTGCCGGACCTCTCGCTTGATGCCGTGCCCGAGGTCGGCAGCCTCGTCGAAGGCCTCGGATTGCCGCTCGATCTGACCGTAGGGTGAAGCTCGCGGACCGCCCGCGCGTTCCGGCTCAATTCAGCCGCTGGCACACCTTAGCCCGGCGGCAGGCGCCGTGATTGCAGCGGTTCGGGTACCTGCAGCGAAGGCGCAGGATGCGGTCGGCGAGCTCGTTGCGCAGCCGCTCGGTCTCCGCTTCGGCGGCAGCTAGGTCAGCGGGTCCGGGCGGGGCGGCTGCGCGCGGGGCGGGTCGTTGTCGTTTGCGGCGGGCCATCGATCATCCTTTCTGTCGGAGGTCATGAGCTATCGTTCTCGCCGCGCAGATGCGCGCGAGGCATGGGTAGCGACGGGAGCGCGGGCGCCGAGACGCTGCACTCATGGCACAATGGGGCAGCCTCGATCGGCGCCCGCGCCCGGCGTTTTTTGACCCGTCTCGCTCTTGGGGGGCCCGCAAGTGATGCGCCGGATCGCTCCGGCGAACGCGGGGCGTCCGCTGGCCTTTCGGCGCTTGCCCTATTACCGCCGGTGCCGGCAGCCATCGGCGCAAGGGTCGAGCTCGGGCTTCCCGGATCTCACGGCCTCCATCAGCCATCCTTCCGGGCGCCGGCCGCCGCCCACCAGGCCCGTGTGGATCCGTTCCGG
>JBIOVC010000259.1:0-8005 GCA_044867545.1 Hyphomicrobiaceae bacterium
AAGACCGCCTCGAGGAAGGCAATGGTCGCTTCGGGATCGGCGCTGACAAGATAGGGCGATGCCGAATTGTAGCCGGCGGGCTTCCACGATGGCATGACATCGTCTCCCTGATTGGGGTCCGGTCTCATTTGACCTGATGATCAGGGCGTCGCGATGTCCACCGGTGCGTGGTCGAGCGGCAGGGACCGGCGGAGACGGGTATGTTCCTGCTGACTGTAGCTGTCGCGATCTGAGCGAGTCAGACGACGCCGGCGAGCAACGCCAAGCCGATTGCCGCGAGCGCCAGGACCCAGAGCACGTCGACGTTCAGCCAGGCCTTCCGCAGAAAGGCGAGGCCCAGCCACTCGTGGACGATCACGGCGACGAGCGCCGTCGTCGCCAGCATGCCCAGCGTGTGGACGCCGACGGCGGTCAGCGTCGTCCCCATGAGCAATTGCTGGCTCGTATCGCCGACTGCGCCGGCGGCGCACATCTGCATCAGCGCCGGCCACAGCATCAGGCCGGCGCCGTGTGCGGTCGCCATCAGGAACGACCAGACGGCAAGGCCAGCGAAGCCTACCTGCATGCCGAAGCGCACGCGGGAGCGGTGACCGTAGAACCAGTGGTAGGCCGCCCAGCCGAGCAGCACGGCGCCCGAGCCAATCCGCACGACGTCGTTGGGAACGAGATAACCGATGGCAACGAGGAGCCCGGCGACGGCGGCGATCGATGCCGCATGGCCGATCGCGATCGGAACGAGCGACAGCGCCACCGTCGCGCGGCTCTGCCGATGCAGGCCGAGCGCGACGGCGAACAGCCATCCCATCGCGGGGTTCAGGCCGTGGAAGGCACCGAGCCCCGCGAACGTCAGCCATGGCCATGTCTCGGTCATGCAATTCCGCCCTACCTATCAACGCTGTCATCCCGGCCGAGCGCGAAGCGCGAGAGCCGGGACCCAGAGTCACGAATGGAACGCTCACCTCGCGATCCTGGGTCCCGGATATTGCGCTGACGCGCAATTCCGGGATGACACGCGCAGCCGCTCACGGATAGCAGTAGGAGTCCGACGAGCAGTCGCCGCCCTCCAGCCGCACCTGGTGCGGGCGGTGCGGCGCCGGCCACTGGACGAAGAACTTCGGGTCGAAGGCGATGCCGCCCTTGGGCTTTGCGTCGAGCTTCACCATCCAGCCCTCGATGCCGTCGGGATAGAACTGCGGATCGATGGCGCCGTAGAGCGAGTTGGTGAAGTAGACGCGCTTGCCGTCGCGGCTGATCTCCACCATCTGCGGGCCGCCGCTCAAGCGACCGTTCTTCGCCCCCGGGTGTGTGGCACGGGAGACGATGCCACCGATCCTGACCTTGCCGGTGAGCTTCGGATTCATCGGATCGGAGACGTCGTACTGCTGCAGGTCGCCGGTGCCCCAGCAGGCGACGTAGAGGTACTTGTCGTCCATCGACAGGTCGATGTCGGTGACGAGCGGCGGCACGGCCTTGAAGCCCTTGAGCAGCGGCGGCAGTTCATCCTCGCTCGCGGGCTCGGCCGGGATCTCGATCACCTTCTTCACCGCCCACTTGTCGCCGTCCCTGTACCAGGTCCAGATCGAGGACGAGAGGTTCTCCAGGCTCACCACGCAGTTGACGAAGCCGTAGGCCTTGGTCGGGTCGTGCGCGGGACGGAGCTCGAACACGAGCTGGTACTTGTCGCCGAAGTCGATGGTCTGCAGGTGCTTCCTCTTGTGCAGGTCCCAGAAGTGCAGGCGACGACCGTACTTGGCGCCGAGCAGCACCTCGGGGATCAGGCCGTTCTCGAAGGTGTCGGGCGTGCCCCACTCGCTGGTCACCATCGTGTCATGGCCCAAGTGCCACCAGGCGTCATAGGCGAAGTGCTGAGGCCCGCGGTCCATCTCCCACTGGCCGCGTACGTCGAAGGTCTCGTGATCCATCAGGAAGATGCCGCCCGGACCCTTGCCCTCGCGGTTGCCGAGGGCCGCGATGTAGATGCCCTCAGGCCCGCAGTGCACGGTGTGGGGGCGCGTGTAGCCGGCCTTCTCGGCGACCTCGCTTGGCTCGATCACCTTGATGATCTTCGGCTTCTTCGGATCGGGCTTGGTGTCGAGGATGTGGATGCGTGACGACCTCAGGCCCGGCACGACCAAGTAGCGCCGCTCGGAATGGGGATGCGGCGCGTTCGGACACAGGCACGAGGAGCAGGCGTTCCAGCCGAAATGGTGCAGCTCGTCGCCGGCGTTCGGCATCGCGGTTGTGCCAATGATCTGCGAGTAGGACTTGGACTTCGGATCGACGTCGACAACGGCGATCGCGTCCGGCGTCTTGCGGTCGGGATCGAAGGCGGCGACGTAGGCCAGCGTCTCGGGTGCAGCCTTCATCGCCATGCGGGGAGAGGGGTAGAAACTCGGATCGGGTGTCCAGGTCGCCATGTGAATCCTCCACTTTGCGGACCGGTCTGTAGTTATTCCGGATGCCGGCAGTCTTGGGCTGTTCCCTACGTAGCAGCGTGCCGCGGCACCGGCCGTCTCGCCTCGATATGCGGATGAAAGCGCTGGACCATTTGGCCCGGCGAAGCTGCAGAAAGCGAATCCAAGGGTCGGTATTCGCGGTGCCCGGACCGATCATCTAGAGGATCAGGTCGAAAATCCCGCAGGCGCATCGGACACCTCTCGAGCCCGGTCCGCGTCCCCAGGGACATGACACTACGCCGAGGCAGGCATTCGCACAATTGGTCCGTGACCGGCGAATGCGGTCAGGGCTGCCAGCGTTGCGGCAGGCCCGACAGCACGGCAAGGGCGACGACCGCGGTTGCCGTCAAGAGGCGGCCCTCGACCAGGAGCGGCATGTCGAACCATCGCGCCAGCAGCTCCGGTACGACGGCGACGGCGGCCAGCGTCAGTGCGGTCAGAGCGACCGGCAATCCGGCTGCGGAGGGGGACCTCACCCGCTGCCACTCGGCCAGCGAGACGAGGATCACGATCATCACCAGAGCCGCGAGATAGAGCGGTCCCCCGGGGTTCAAGAGAGCCGCAGCGATTGCGCCGATCGGGCCGGGGAGCAGGCTGGGGAGCACCGCGAGCGCGCCCGCCGCGTAGGCCGCGATGAAGAGCGGCCAGATCAGCACACGGTCGAGCGGCATCGCCGATCCTGTCATCGTGCGGACCAGCCCGGCCATGGCCGCCACGGCGGCCACGATATAGGCGAGGGTCGCAGCGAAACCCGCTCGCGATATGGCGCCCGTCTGCACGGCGTCATAGACGGGCAACGCCAAGCCCGGCAGACTCGCCAGATAGGGCGCGAGAAGCAAGACCCAGATGCCGCTGCCTATACCTTGCCGCGAAATCAGCGCGGCCAGCCAGACAAGAAAGGCCGTGCCGGCAACGAGCGTCGCCACGGTCGCGAGCTTGAACTGCAGGCCGGGCTCGGCAACGAGGTGCCTGAAATCCTCTAGCGCGATGGCGAGGCCGTAGCCCTGTACCGCCGCGAACATGAGCGAGGCGACAAGGATGCAATGATCCAGCCGCGATGTGTCGGCGGTGGCCCAGGCGTCGAACCGCGCGGAAGCGAGGCGAGCTACCTCGACAAACAGCATGGCGCCGATCACGGGCGAAACGCCGAGGGTCAGAACCGAGAGGCGCTCGATCGCCTGCGCGGAGCCGGTGGTGCGATGAAGCTCTGCCAAGAGGTCGTGGTCGATACCCGCGAGCGGCAGTTGCGCGCCCAGGCGATAGACCGCCAGCGCTCCCAGAGTGACGGCGAGCCGCGTCATGAATTCCGAGGTGGACGGGGACATGCGTTGGGCTGCTGTCATCCGGAGCAACGGGTGGCAATCTTTAGCAGAGACGCCTCCGAACGCAGCTGACTATCCGTGGCCAACAGAAACGGGACGGCCAATGGCCATCCCGTTTGAAAGGTGCGTAAGACTGCCGTGGCGGCGACGCCTACCTTGCGTAGCTGCCAGCGTCGGCGATCTCGCAGACGCTGCCGTCCGGGGTCCGGAACAGCGTGCGGCCGGCGCTCGCACTCTCCAGCAGCTTGCCACCCAGCGCGTCGACCTTCTGCGCTGCAGCCTTGCGATCGGGCACCTCGATCCCCCAGTGGTGGATGCAGGGCCCCTTGGCGGCAAGGTTTGCGGCCGGGTCGGAAGCGTCCGCGTAGTGCAGCAGGGTGATCTCATGCTCGCCGTCCGTCAGCCGGCGCGAGGTAGTTCCGCCCTTCTTTTCGGTGCCGATCTCGCGGAAATCAAAAACGTTCTTGTAGAATTTTGTGGCGAGCTCGAGATCGTTCACTTTCAGAGCAACATTGGCGATACGTGCGAGGCTGCTCTTTTCCTTCTTTTTGTAACGGCCAACGCCGACGATTTCGGCGAGCGTTCCGTCCGGCGAGAAAAACTTGAGCGCGCCCTCGGCTCGGTCGGAAAAGATGCGCCCGCCGTTCTTCTCGATCTTCTCGATCATGCTCGGGCGGTCGGTGACCTCGATGCCGATGTGGTGGATGCACGCTCCGGGCCCGGAAAGCTTGGCCTCCTTCTCGTCCTCGCTGTCGTAGACCATCAGGGCCAGATCGATGATGCCGTCGGTCATGTGGCGCGAGAGATGGCCGCGGTCATGTCCGGTCTTGGTCTGATAGATGCCCATCACCTGCTCGTAGAACTTCGTCGACTTCTCAAGGTCGGCCATGCTGGCGCATTTCAGCGCGATGTGCACGAGACGTCCCATGGGCTTGCCCTTTCCTCTATCTGTGGTGCTCCATGCCCGCGTTTTCGCGACGGAGGCCGCCATCTCTATTGGGCATTTTCTTCTTGACAAGGTCTGACTTTTCGCCGCTAAACTGGTGCATCCACTCAAATTTGGATTTTGCGTGATTTGCCTCGTGGCGCGCGTTCGCGCGCGGCTCTCCACGGCACTCTCTCCTCCTGCAATCTCGCAATCCCGCACGTCGTGCCGTCAGGCTCGTTGGCCCCGATCTTGCTTAATTCGATCCTGCCTGCCGGATGAATCGGAGGGGTCAGATGCCGTCCGTGACGATCAAAGCCGAGCCGCAGCCGCTCGCGGTGGACCTCGACAAGACGGCTCTCATCATCATCGACATGCAGCGCGACTTCCTCGAGCCCGGCGGCTTTGGCGAGACGCTCGGCAATGACGTGTCGCGGCTGGCGGCAGCAGTCGGGCCCTGCCGCGCAGTGCTCGAGGCGGCGCGGCGGCGCAGCCTGCTCGTCATCCACACGCGCGAGGGTCATCGTCCCGATCTCTCCGATGCGCCGCCGGCGAAAGTCGAACGGGGCGAGCCCAGACTGCGCATCGGCGCGCCGGGGCCGATGGGGCGCATCCTCGTGCGTGGAGAGCCGGGGCACGACATCATTCCCGCGCTCTATCCTGCTGCCGGCGAGCCGGTGATCGACAAGCCCGGCAAGGGCGCCTTCTACCAGACCGAGCTCGAGCTGATGCTGCGCAACCGCGGCATCGAGAACCTGCTCGTCTGCGGGGTCACTACCGAGGTCTGCGTCAACACGACCGTGCGCGAGGCGAACGACCGCGGCTACCGCGCAATCGTGCTCGGCGATTGCTGCGCCTCCTACTTCCCGGAATTCCACGCGGCCGGGCTTGCCATGATCAAGGCGCAGGGCGGCATCTTCGGCTGGGTATCGGGATCAAGCGCGGTGCTCGCTGCGCTGGGCTGATCCGGGCCGCCGCTTCTTTGGCCAAACATGGCGGCGATCAGCCAAAGAACTAGGCAACGCCGCCCGTGCGGGCCTACGCCGAAGCATGCGCCGTCGGCATGCAATTCGCTGATCTCCCATCATAATTCGCGTCTCGCGCCGCGCTGCTCAAGGCCACGCCTTCGTTGGCACACGTCTTGCGCCCCGACCCGATACACGAACGTGCAAGGGGGACCCAATGACGATGGCAACCGCGACAGCAGAGCGGCGCGGGCCCGCGCTGTGGACCCCAGGCGACTGGAACGCCTTCTTCGGCTTCGGCACCAACATCCTCGTCAACATGCTGGTGCTGACCGGCTTGTTGCGTTTCGTGCTGAAGATGCCGGACTCACTCGTGTTCGGCCGCATCCTGCCCGCGCTCGGGCTGATGATGTGCCTCTCCACGCTCTACTACGCCTTCCTCGCCTATCGGCTCGCGCTGCGCACAGGACGGTCGGACGTCTGCGCGCTCCCTTCGGGCGTGAGCGTGCCGCACATGTTCGTCGTTACGTTCGTGATCATGCTGCCAATCACGCTGAAGACGGGAGATCCGATGAAAGGCTGGTCGGCGGGCCTCGTCTGGGTGTTCTTCCAGAGCTTCATCCTGATGATCGGCGGCTTCATCGCGCCCTACATCCGCAAGATCACTCCGCGCGCGGCCCTGCTCGGCACGCTCGCCGGCGTCTCGGTGACCTTCATCTCCATGCGCCCGGCGCTCGAGATGTACATGACGCCGATGATTGGCATCCCCTGCTTCGCGATCATCCTGGTCGCCTGGTTCGGCGGCTTCAAATACCCGAAGGGCATTCCGGCGGGCCTCGTCGCCATCGCGGCGGGCATGCTGATCGCCTGGGGCTCCAATCTCGTCGGCCTCAACTACGGCGGCTTGAGCCTCGAGAAGCTCGCCGGCTCGGTCGCAAGCTTCGGCTTCTCGGTGCCGCTGCCGGCTCACAACGAGGTGTTCTCGGGCTTCGAGTTCCTCGGCATCATCCTCGTCACGGCGATACCGTTCGGCATCTACGACCTGGTCGAGGCGATGGATAACGTCGAGAGCGCGGAAGCCGCCGGCGATGCGTTCCCCACCACGCAGGTGCTGACCGCCGACGGCGTCGTCAGCCTGATCGGCTGCCTGATGGGCAACCCCTTCATCAACGCGGTCTACATCGGCCACCCGGGCTGGAAGGCGATGGGCGGGCGCATCGGCTATTCGGCTGCGACGGGCCTCGTCGTGATCGTGCTCTCCTGGTTCGGCATCATTGCCCTGCTGCTGTCGCTGATTCCCGTGGTCGCGATCTCACCGATCCTGCTCTACATCGGCATGCTGATCGGCGCCCAGGCCTTCCAGGAGACGCCCAAGGCCCATGCGCCGGCCGTCGTGCTGGCGCTCGTTCCGCATCTCGCTGCCTGGTGCAAGACGCTGATGGACGGTGCGCTGACGGCGGCCGGCACAAGCGCGCACGCGGTCGGCCTCGATAAGCTCGGGCAGGTCGGCGTGCTCTATCACGGGCTCGAGGTGCTGGGCGGCGGGGCGATCCTGACCGGCCTCGTGTTCGGCGCGATCGGCGCATTCATCATCGACAGGAAGTTCCTCGCAGCGGCAGCGTTTGCAGGCGCGGGCGCGGTGCTGACGTTCTTCGGCTTCATGCATGGGGAGTCGGTCGGCCTGGCCGTGACGCCGACAGTCGCGATCGCCTATGCGGTCGTCGCGCTGTTCCTGCTGGGCTTGAGCCGTCTCGCGGACGTCGCAGAGGCGCCAAAGCCCGCCGGGCACGCAGCGACTGCGCCAGCCGAATAGCCCGCTCTTCAGGATGACGCAGTTGTGGCGGGTGTTGTTCGCGCCCGAGACGGAGTACACACGCGAGCTGCTGGCGGCCGTCCCGCATCCGCCAGTGTAGGAGGCGAGCAACGGCGCTCAAGTATTGTAGGTTGGGTCAAGCGAAGCGATGACCCAACATTGGACTAGCCGAGTTTGTTGGGTCATCCCCCGGCCTTCGCCGGGGTCGACCCAACCTACGAAGGGTCGCGCATGCCATCGGATCAGGACACCAATCTCGACACCTACATCGACGCAGCTGCGAAGGCGCTGGCGCTCCCGGTCGAGGCGGAGTGGAAGCCCGCCGTGCGCGCCAATCTGGCGACCGCGCTCGAGCTTGCCGTGCTCTTCTCGGAGTTCGAGCTGCCCGACGAAGCCGAGCCGGCACCGGTGTTCGAGGCTTAACGGAAATGGCGTTCGACTCATCCTGGGCGTCGGCCGGCGAGATCGCCAGCGCCATCGGTAGCGGCGAGGCGACTGCAAGCGCGGTTGTCGAGACGGCACTG
>JBIOVC010000260.1:0-3084 GCA_044867545.1 Hyphomicrobiaceae bacterium
AGGGGTGGCTCTCGACCTCCGCGGCGCCGTCATAGAGGACGAGCGGCACGGAGGCGGCGGCCTCCGAGATCATGCGCACGCAGCGGTAGACGACCGCGTTCTGCATGACGCCCTCGCGGGCGAAGGCCGCGTAGTCGCGCGGGCTCCACACCGGGCTGCCGTACGTCTCGAGCGCGATCAGCGGGCCTGTGCGCGAGGCTTTCGTCTCGGCGCCGGGCCACAGGCGCGCGAGCGCGTGTGCTAAGCGCTGCAAGCCGGCCGGCCCGCGATCGGGATTGCGTGTCAGCATCAATTTCTCCGATATCCCCTCTCCCCGCCCTTCAGCGGGGAGAGGGTTAGGGTGAGGGGCAGGTGAAGCACGACGTCGGAGGGGCACCTGCCCCTCACCCCGGCCCTCTCCCCCTCGTGAAGGACGAGGGGGAGAGGGAGAGGTCAAATCATCCGCACGCTCGGCTCGGGACGCGGGTCGAGCAGCAGCTCGGTCAGCGCCCAGACCAGCGCGTCGAGCCGGTCGGGACTCTTGCCGCCGGCCAGCCCGTCGACACCAAAGGCCAGCAACTGCGCCTCCAGCAGCGGCAGCTCCCCGACGTGGGCGACGCGGCCTTCCGCATAGAGCGCTGCGACCGGCTCGGCGCGAATCCACTTGCCGCGGGTGGCGCGCACCAGGCCGATCGGCACGCCCGAATCGACCTGGCGGATTACGCTCTCGACGAGATCGCCGCCCTGGTTGACCTCGGCGATGATGCGGTCGGCGGCAAAGTCGCGATAGGCGGCAACGGCGGCGCGGGCCCAGGCGGCCGGCTCACGCCCCTGCAGGGTGCGGTCGGCGATCACGTAGGCGCGCCGGTCGGGTCCGATGCCGGCGACGATCAGGCCGCAGGCGTCGGACGAGGCCGTCGCCGTCACCGGCGGGTCGACCGCCACCACGATGCGCTCGAGCTCGGGCGCGGTTGCGACCCGCTGCTCATCGATCCAATCCTGCCGCCAGAGCGCGCCGGCGGTCTCCTCGATCAGCTCGCCGTCGAGCTCCTGGCGGCCGAGCGCAGTGCCGGAATAGCGGCGGCGCATCTCGGCCAGGAACAAGGGGCTCAAGTGCTCCTTGTTCTCCTCGCTCGGGGCGCGGTCGGTCACGGTTGCAGCATCCCCGATGATCCGCTTCAGCAACGCGATCGGCCGCGGCGTGGTGGTCACCACCTGGCGCGGCGCAGGCCCTAGCCGCAGCGCGAACTGCAGCATGTCCCAGGTGCGCTCGGCATGGCGCCACTTGCAGATCTCGTCGCACCAGGCGGCGTGGAACTGGGGTCCTCGGAGACCGTCCGGGTCCTCGGCGGAGAACATCTGCGCGATGGCGCCGTTCGGCCAGACGAGCTGCTGGCGCGATGCCATCAGCGCCGGACGCCCGTCGCCCGAGTGCACCGCGAGGAGACCGGAGACGCCTTCGACCATCACCGCCAGCACGTCCTTGATGGTCTCGCCGACGAGGGCGATGCGAAGCTCAGAGCGTGCCCCATGCGGGGGACGTCCGAGCACCTGCCCCTTCACCCATTCCGCCCCGGCGCGGGTCTTGCCGGCGCCGCGGCCGCCCAGCATCAGCCAGGTGCGCCAGTGCCGCGCGCCGGCGGCCGCCGGCGGCTCCAACTGATCCTCGCGCGCCCAGATGGTCCAGTCGTCGAGCAGCACGCGCAGCGCGCCACCGTCGAACCTGGCGAGGCGCGCCAGGATCTCCTCACGGTTTGCCTCGCTCTCTGAGCTTGAGAATCCGATCCGCAAGCTCCAGGCGGAGCCGCTCCGTCTCGTCGAGACCGGCATTGCCGGTGGCGCCGGAGGAGGCGCGTCCGGACTTGGGAGCGGGAGCGGCACCGGCAGCGGGATGATCGGGTCCAGGTTCCAGCTCCTTCAACTTGTCCATCGTGCGCGCGACCGCGCCCAGCGCGCGCGTTGCGCGCTCATTGCCATCCCCGGCGGCGTCGTCATCGGCCATGCTTCTCTCCAACTGGCTGAGGTTTCTCGACAGTGCATCGTAGAGGCGCGCGATCAGGTTCTCGCGGGCCACGAGGCTGATCGGATTGCGGCAAATGCGGCGGCCCTCGTGTCCGCGCGACGGCCAGCCGTACTGCTTCCGCCAGCGATTGATCGTGCTTGCGCTGATGCCGAGGCGCTGGCCGATCTCCTTGACGGTCTCGGTGCCCTCGACATAGGCGCGCCGCGCCGCCTCGCGCACAGGATCGTGCCACTCGGCCATGACGGGTGCGGGTCTTGCTCGGGAGCGTGGTGCGGGGAGCGGACGGGTGAGGGCACATGCGGTCCGGAGACCGCAACCGCTCCTCACACAGTTGTCGCGCTATACCAGAACACTACTCGATGAGCGTTGCGCTGTCAAGCGTAAATAATTGATATATATGTGTTTTATTGATCCTGCTACGGACCGATTCCGGCAACGGCGATTGTACCACAGCTTCGGTGCGCGGGGATAACTCTGTAGGCTGATGACCTGAGGGGTGCGCTGCCTAGCAACCGTCTTGGCGAATGCAGCGGGTGTAGGCATTAGGGCTTCCAAAGCTGCTCTGCTCTTCCCGTTCACTCCAGCAACTGGACGTGGCGGCGAACGGGAAGATGGCCCGCCGAGTGCCAGATTCGGACTCCTGCGCTGCAGCAAGTGCAAGCGTGTTTGACGTAAAGTATTCGTTGGGGGTTCTCCAGCAGCCGTTTTCAGGGTTCTTGCTGATTTCGACCTCCGGGTTCGTCGGTGACGATGCCTTACCCGGTCCCGAGGCAACGAGAGAGGACGCAGCCATGAAGAGGAAGGGCCAGTCGAGACGAGACGTGCTGGTAGCCGGGGCTGCCGGCCTCGTAGCATCCAGTCTCGGCGCCAGCTCGGCGCAAGCACAGCAGCGGCCGGCGCCGCTAGTCGGCGTGAGCAAGCCGAACATCGTTGTCATCCTCGCCGACGACCTCGGCAACGCCGACCTCGGCTACCGCGGCAGCAACATCAAGACGCCGAACATCGACCAGCTCGCGCGCGAGGGCGTGCGGCTCGAGTCGTTTTACGGCCAGCCGGGCTGCACGCCCGCGCGCGCGGCCTTG
>JBIOVC010000261.1:0-5275 GCA_044867545.1 Hyphomicrobiaceae bacterium
AGCTCCTCGTAGAGCTTCTCGCCCTTGCGCAGGCCGGTGTAGACGATCGCGACATCGCCGTCCGGATTGGCCTCGTCCCGCACCTCGAGCCCCATCAGGCGAATCATCGAGCGGGCGAGATCGTCGATCTTCACCGGCTCGCCCATCTCGAGCACGAACACCTCGCCGCCGGTCGACATGGCGCCGGCCTGCAGGACGAGGGTCGCTGCCTCCGGGATCGACATGAAATAGCGGATCACCTCGGGGTGCGTGACGGTCACCGGGCCGCCGGCCATGATCTGCTTGCGGAAGCGGCGGACGACGGAGCCCGAGCTGTCGAGGACGTTGCCGAACCGCACCATGGTGAACACGGTGGTGCAGGAGGGATCGGCGGCGTGTGCCTGCAGGACGAGCTCGGCGAGACGCTTGGAGCCACCCATGACGTTGGTCGGGCGCACCGCTTTGTCGGTCGAGATCAGCACGACGCGGTCGACGCCGAGCTCGCGCGCGGCCTCGGCGACGACCCGCGTGCCGAAGGTGTTGTTGGCAAGGCCTGCTACCGGGTTCAGCTCGACGATCGGCACGTGCTTGTAGGCGGCCGCGTGGTAGATGGTCGCTATTTGATAGCGGGCGATGGTCCGGCGTACCAAGGCCTCGTCCTGCACCGAGCCCAGCACGGCGACGACGGCCGGCTTCGCCGATCCGGCCGGCATCGCATCGATCAACTCGGTGATCTCCATCTCGATCTCATAGAGCGCCGCCTCGGAGAGCTCGAACAGCACCAGCCGGCTCGGGGCCTGGCGGACGATCTGGCGGACGAGCTCGGAGCCGATCGAGCCGCCGGCACCGGTCACCATCACCGCCTTGTTGCGGATGCCGCGGGCGAGCAGCTCGGGGTCGGGCGGAACCGGATCGCGGCCGAGGAGGTCCTCGACGTCGACCGGGCGCAGGTCGCTCACGGCGGCGCGGCCGGTGGCGAAATCCTCGATCGCGGGCAGCGTCTTCACGCGCACCGGAAAGCGTTCGATCTCCTTCAGCACGCGCTGGCGCAGACGCCGCTGCGACTCGGGCAGCGCCAGAATCACCTCCCGCACATCCTCGCGCTCGATCAGCCGGGCAAGCTTCTCGGGAGGGTAGATCTTCACGCCGCGGGCGTACTGGCCCCAGAGGGAAGGTGAGGGGTCGAGAAGACCTGCCACCCGCCCTTCCCCGCTGCGCTGCAGAGCTTCGAGCAGTTGCACGCCAGTCGCACCGGCGCCGTAGATCACGACAGCCTTGAGATCGCGCCCGGGAGGGAGCGAGATCCCCGCGCCTCTCAGCAGCGCGGCGGCAAGCTGGCGGCTCGCATAGACGAATCCCACGGCAAGGACGGGATAGAGGAATGCAACCACCGAGCGCGGGATCCAGGTGGCGCCGGCTACCAGCACCAGCATCGACCACGCCAGCACCGAGAGGCCGACGCAGAGCAGCAGATTATGGGTGCCGCTGGTGCCGATGTAGCGGGTCACCATCCGGTAGAGCCCGAACCAGCCGAGCGTGGCGACGCCGATGGCGGGGGCGGCAAGCAGCAACAGCAGGCCGCGAACGCTCGGGGGGACGAACAGCTCGTTGTAGCGTGCCGACATCGCCGCCCACAGCGCGAGCGACAGCAGCGCGAAATCGTTGATGACCAGGATGGCACGCTTGGCCGCGCGCGGCAGGCCGATCAGCCAGCTGCGCAAGCGAACGAGCCTTGCAGATGCCCCCCGATTGATCACGGCGCTATTGTCCCCGGCGGGCGCCCGCCGCCCGCGCATCCAATGGGTGTGGACTATAGTGGAAAGCACCCGCGCAACAAGGCGGTAGCTTGGTGTGCCCTGTTGGAAAGCGCGCCTACACCCTTCGCCGGGCCTTGATGGCGGCGGACAGCGTGCCCTCGTCCAGATAGTCGAGCTCGCCGCCGATCGGCACGCCCTTGGCAAGCTCCGATACGATAACGTCGGTGCCGGCGAGCGCATCGCGCAGGTAGTGGACGGTCGACTGGCCCTCGACGGTCGCGCCGAGCGCGAGCAGCACCTCCTTCACCGCCGGATCACGCGCGCGCTCGATGAGCGTCGGGATGTTGAGCCGCTCCGGGCCGATGCCGTCGAGCGGGGAGAGGTGGCCGCCCAGCACGTGGTAGCGGGCGCTGGTCACGCCGGCGCGTTCGAGCGCCCACAGGTCGCCGACCTCCTCGACGACGACGATCAGCGTCGGGTCGCGGCGCGGGTCCTGGCAGATCGTGCAGGGCGCCAGGGTATCGACGTTGCCGCATTGGGGGCAGATCTTCAGCTTATCGGCGGCCTCGGTCAGCGCGGCGGCGAGCGGCAGCATCAGGTCGTTGCGCTTCTTGATGAGGGTCAGTGCCGCCTTGCGCGCCGAGCGGTGGCCAAGTCCCGGCAGCCGGGCCAGGAGCTGGATCAGCCGTTCGATCTCGGGGCCGGCGGTGGACTTCGTCAAGGCGCGTCTCGCGATGGGCGGATCGGATCGGATCGTGCCCACTGCATATAGCGAGCTTCGCCGGTCCGGCCCAGGCTGCACGCGCCGCGCGTTCAGACAATATTTCCGAATGGTGGGCACAACTTGCCCCGTGTCCTTCTCGGGCAGGGCTTCGGCATGCGTTGGTGTCTCCGGCTGCAGTGGTGCGCTCCGGCATTGACGGTCGCCCTGGCGGGCGCGCTCCTCGATGTGGCCGGTGCGCAATCGCTTTCGGGCGGCTACGGCCTGACCGGTCGGACCATCCAGCTGCCGCCGTTGCGTCTCGTCAGGCCAGGGGTTCGACTGCTCTCGAGTCCGGCGGGAATTATTGAGGCCGAAGGCCGCGAGCGGTTCCGCACGGTCTGCGTCAGGACCTGCGACGGCTACTACTGGCCGATCAGCTTCTCGACCTCGCGGGAGCAGTTCTTCGCAGACGAGGCGCAATGCCAGGCGAGCTGCAACGGCGGTGCGCAGCTCTACTATCACCCGAACCCGGGCGGCGGCATGGCGGACGCGCTCGACCTCTCGGGGCGCGCCTATACGCAGCTTGCGAACGCGTTCCTCTATCGCCGGAAGCGCATCGACGGCTGCACCTGCCGGCCGGCGCCGTGGTCGGAGGCCGAGCGCGAGCGTCACCGGCAGTACGAGCGCGAGGCCGCAGCAGAGTCACCGCCGGCAGCGCCCACGGCCGATGCGGATGGGCTCAATGGGGCCGACATGGAGGATGCGCCCGCTTCGATCGCCGGCGCTGACACCTCGTTTGTGCCGAGGGCTGTCCCGTGGGCCTACCCGCGCCGGTACGGCCAGGTGCATCCCTATAGCCCCTTGCGCGCGCGCCGCTTCATGAGCGTTGCGCCCGGCGTCGTCGCCCGTACGCATCGTTGAGATCGTGACGCAGACCCGTCATGAAAAAGGGGCGCCCGGCGGTTGCACCGAGGCGCCCGTCAAGTTCTCACCAGTTGATCACTGCGTCTTGGGCGCGGTCGTCGCAGTCTTCTCTCCGGGCGTCGCCGGTGCGCCCGTCGTCTGGCCCGCGGTCGGAGCGGTTGCTGTGGTGGGGTAGAGGTACCACGCAAGCACAGCGACGATGGCAAGCACCACCACGACCAGGGCAATCCGATTGGTGTCCATCTCAAACCCTCCTTTTCCCGTGCCCATTTGCGGACACGTTGGGCATAACGTGATGGATCGGGCTTCGTTCCGAAGAAGGCAAACTCGGCTTCACCGGTTTCGAGTGGAGCGCAGATTCGACGCGCGGCCTGACGCGAGACGCATGGCGTCGGCGATGATCTCGCGGTGGTCGAAGGCGAGCTTCTCCTTTCGCCAGCCGCCGATCCATTCGACGGCAACGGCATCGTCCCCGGCAACGGCGTTGGCACTCCGGACACGAGCCGAGAAGGAAACGGCGCAGGTGTGACCGCGCGGATCGCGGGCGGGATCCGAATAGACGCCGACGAGCCGAAGCCTGCCGACCTTGATGCCGGTCTCCTCGAAGAGCTCACGCCGGCACGCGGCCTCGACCGTCTCGCCGATCTCGACGAAGCCGCCTGGAAGAGCAAGCCATCCCTGAAAGGGAGGGTAGCGCCGCCGGATCAGCAGCACGCGCGAGGCTCGATCCAGCACGACGCAATCGACGGCGAGCAGGGGTGTCTTTGGAGGGGGCATCGGGCGATTGAAGCCTACGGCTTGGCGACCTCTACCGCGCAGTCAATCCGTATGTCTCCCATTTCGCAACTTGGAAAACACAGTCGCCGGCGCCTCCTCAGATGGGGCCGTTGCACCGGCGCGGCCGCAGGCGCAGAATTGAGCGTTCCGACATGGAACGTTACCAATGGGGGTTTCCGATGCGTTGGTTGTTGGCGATGTTCGTAGGGGTGGTCGTTGCGACGTCCCTCCCGGTCGGCAGCATGAATGCCGAGGCGGCCAAGGAGAAGAGCAAGAGCTGCGCGGCCACCGCGATGGACAGCAAGAAGGTGAGCTGGAAGTGCAAGGCGAGCGAGAAATGCTGCTTCGACTTCATCACGTCGAAGGGCACCTGCGTCGCCTCCTCGGCGATCTGTCTCTGAGCTGACCTCTTCGTGACGGCGCAGTCGGCGACCGTGCGCGCCGATTGGTTGTCTTGTGAAATGGCCGGCCGGATGCAATTCGGCCGGCCCGGTTGATTTTGCTCTCGCTTCAGCCCGCAACCCGCTCAATCGCCTCGGCGAGCTTGACGTCGCGGGCGGTCAGGCCGCCGGCGTCGTGGGTCGACAGCGTGACGTCGACGCGGTTCCAGACATTGAACCACTCCGGGTGATGGTTCATCTGCTCGGCGATCAAGGCGACGCGGGTCATGAAGCCGAAGGCCGCGTTGAAGTCCTTGAACTTGAATGACTTGGTGATCGCGTCGCGGCCATCGACCGGGCTCCAGCCCGGGAGCTTCGCAGCTAGGCCCTGGCGTTCGGACGCTGAGAGCTTCTGAGCCATGGCGTGTTCTCCTTGGACGGTCAGTATTCGTAGTCCTCATCCTCGATATCATATGATGCGCCGAGTAGCGGGAAGGCGGCCTCGATCACGTAGGGTCCGCCGCCGACCTTGGGCTTAGAAGAGAACAGCGCGAAGCGGCCGACCTGGAATGGCGCCGAACGGAATGCGCCATTGCGCTCCAGATAGCGTGCAACGAGATCGGCCGACGTGTAGCGCAGCCGCGCAATGGTCACGTGCGGCTTGAAGTTCCGCGTCTCCGGTGCGAAGCCGGCGCTCCTTGCCGCGCGCTCAACGGCGCGGGCGAGCGCATCGAGCTCGGGGTCGGCGGATACGC
>JBIOVC010000262.1:0-3268 GCA_044867545.1 Hyphomicrobiaceae bacterium
GCGAGCTCGTCGCGGCGCTTCTGCATGAGGGCGAGCCGCACGATCGCCTGCGTGCCGGACAGGATCTGGCGCGGCTCGTCGAGCGCGAACTTCTCGTCGAGGCTGTGCGGGCGGTCGGCCATGCTCCCACCTTCGCCGGCTAGGTCAGTAGTGCTGACAGATTAGATGTGGTCGATCGCGGCCAAAAGCAACGAACTGCAGTCTGAAATGGTACCCATCTCGGCGCTAGCAAACCTCAGTGCAACAGTCGAGCCAATTGCCCACACGTGGACCTATGCTCCACTGCTGCAATGCAATAGCAGCACTCGGGGGTGTAGGTCGGGCTGAGCCTTGGCGAAGCCCGACGGCGACGGTGCGGCAGGGACTCGTCGGGCTTCCGCCGAACCTTCGTTCGGCGTCAGCGCCGACCTACGGGCGCCTCAGGCAACCCGGTCCGAGGGGTGTGCGCGGCGGCGGCCGCGGACGAGCTCGGCGAAGCTGCGGTAGCTCGCGTCGATTCGCTCAGCCTTCGGGCTCGAGGCGGCCACGGCGGACACCACTCCCTGAGCCGCGGCGGCGAGGGCCTCCGGCTGGCGCGTGCGGCGGAGATCGGCAACGACGCCATGGCGCTCGGCGACCGACTTCCAGGCGATCCGGCGATGGGCGATCGCCTCTGCCATCGAAACGCGCACCTCCTCTGCGGCGCAGGCCTCGAAGATCGCGCGATCGGATTCGGCGAGGCTCTCCCACAAGGTGCGGCTGATGCCGAGCGTGTAGGCCGATCCGTGCGGATTGAACGCGCGCGGGACAACGTGGCGGGCACTTCGATGGATGCCGGCCGCGACGTTGGCCATCGGGCCTGCCCACTCGGCGCCGTCAAGGCGTCCGCCGGCGAGAGCTGCCGCGATGCCGGCCGGAGGCAGCGCGTGCGGCTCGCCGCCGAGCCGGCGCAGCACCTGGGCCGCGAGGCCATACACGTTGAGTCTCAGTCCCTTGAAGCCGTCCTGTTCCGATAGCGGCCGCTTCAGCCAGAGCCCGACGTCGGGGCCGGTGTGGCCGGCCATCAGCGGCTTGACGCCGAGGTCGCCGGCGAGATCGTCCCACAGCATCTGGCCGCCGCCGGCGACGAGCCATGCCTGGAAGCTCTGTGCATCGAGCCCGAATGGCGCCGGCAGCGCGGCGAAGTAGGCGAGTGCGGGCTCGGCCTCGAGGTGCAGGTGCTCAGGCGTGTGATAGAGGTCGGCAACGCTGCTTGCGATTGCCGCGAGACCGGTGCGGGCCGTCTCTGCCGGCATGATGCGGTAGCGGCCGTCGGTTGCGGTCTCGATGCGGCGCATGATCCGCGTGACGCCGTCGCCGTAGACGGGCGTCTCGAGCGGCCAGGCGGTGGCGAGCCTCAGCTCGCGCGTGCCGCTCCCGAGCGCCGGAGCGGCAGGCGTCTCGGCGGCATTGGCCGGCAGCGAGGCTGCCGCGGTTCCGGCCGCCGCCGCGCCGGTCGACTTCAGGAACGTCCGCCGATCCATGAGTGCGCTCCCCGGTTGCGGCCGGAACGGGCCGGCCGGAGTGCATCAAAGCCGATCCTGCCGTCGAAGACAATGCGAAGGGCATGTGTGCCCGTGTAGGTCGGTGCTGACGCCGAACGTTGGTTCGGCGGAAGCCCGATAGCTCCAAGGTCGTTGTCGGGCTTCGCGTGCGCTCAGCCCGACCTACGATGATGGCTACTGCGCCGCCCCGACGGCGTGCGAGACGAGGCGCAGGATCAGGTCGGGGCCGGTGTAGCCGGCGAGGCGATCGGTCTCGCGGCCGTCGCGGAAGAGCACGACGGTCGGCGCCAGCGTGATGGCGCTCGTCAGCCCGATCCTCGACTCGTCCTCGCGGCTGACGTTGAAGAAGCGGAGCGGCGCGCGCGTGCTCTCAGGCGATGCGCTGTAGATCGGCACGACGTCGCGGCGCAGCACCTCGCAGTAGATGCAGCCGTCGGCCTCGAACACGACGAGCTCCAGTCCGCGCGGCGATGATACCGGCGCATCATTGCGTGCGAGCGATACGTAGGAGACGGGGAGCGCGATCAGCACGGCGGTGGCCGCTGCCAAGAGTGCGCGATATACGGTGAACATATAACCCCCTTCAACGCGTGTCCGGTGGCTCATCCCCTCTGCCGCGGATCGCGTGTGGCGGTCGGCTGTCGGCGCCTGCTTGAAGCCCCCGGGCCCCAGTCACCTGCGCCCTGCCGACCTTCCACTTAACGATCGGGCAGAGGGGGATTGGGCGGAACAATAGCCAAAAGGCGCACTTCGCCGGTGGGCGGTCGCGTCCGCTGGTTAACCGCCGTCCCGTTCCGGCACAGCGCGCAGAAGCGGGAGGGTCAGTCGGTCTAAAGCGGGGCGGGGCCGATCAGCGAAGCGGCGAAGAAGGTGGCGCCGATCACCAGCACGAGGGCCGCGCCGGCGATGCCGGCGGCCTGCTCGATGCGTATAGCCCATTGGCTCTCGCGTCCGGCCAACCGGCTCGCCAGCTCGCGCGAGCCGACTGCGATCGCCGCAAGCGCCGACACGGTCAGCGCGGTGCCGGCTGCCATCGCGAACGTCGCGAACACGCCCGCCCAGAACATGCCGATCGACAGCGCGAACAGGAGGACCGCGATCGCGCCGGTGCACGGGCGGATTCCGATCGAGAGCGCGAGCGACCAGGCCTGCCGCCACGACCAGGCGCCGCCCAGCAGCCCGGGGTCGGCGAAATGCACGTGCCCGCAGGCAGCGTCATGATGGTGATGATCGTGATGCGCCTCGTGGTCGTGTCCGTGCCCGGAGTGGGCGTGGCTGTGGTGTCCGGCGGAGCGAAGTGATGCGAGCTGGCGCCAGAGCAGCCAGGCGCCGAGCGCGGCAATCAGCGCCCAGCTTGCCGTCTCGAGCCAGCTTTCGGTGGCGCGGATCTCGAGGCTCGTTGCGCCGAGGATGATTGCGAATGCGCCGACGATGACAATCGCGGAGATCGCCTGCACGGCGGCCGCCATCGCCGACAGCAGCAGGCTGCGCCGGACGGTGCGCTCGCTGGCGAGCGCATAGGAGGAGATCACGAACTTGCCGTGGCCCGGACCGACGGCATGGAGCACGCCATAGACGAAGCTGACGAAGGCCAGCAGCCCGGCGGCGCTCACAGAGCCGGACGCCTTGAGACGTTTCACTGCCCCGGTCATGGCGTTGGTCAGATCGCGCTGGGCGGTGATGATGCCGGCCCAGATGCGGTCGAGAAAGCCGCTGCCGGCGGCCGGCGCCGGCTGTGCCGCGGC
>JBIOVC010000263.1:0-3434 GCA_044867545.1 Hyphomicrobiaceae bacterium
CAAAGCCTAAGGTTGCAGGCCGAGGCTCAAGTGCTTGCCGACCTAGCAGTCGCACCATGTGGGTCAAAGTTCGCCTCGGCTCTGGCCCAGTAATGGCTCGCGGCGCTCGTCAGTTAGCGCCGAGCACGTGTGCCAATCTCTTGATCGCCTCGATTAGCGCGCGCATCGCCGGAGTGATCCCGGCCGACGAGCGATAGAGGATGCCCGCAGAGCGGGTCATGGTCAGCCCCGGAATCGGGAGCGGCGCGACCCCTCCCATCTCGCTGCGCAGCACATCTGAGGTGGCGAAGGAGAGCATGTCGCTGTTTCTGAGTATTGCCGCAATGAATGAGATTGAGTCAGATTCGATCTTCGCGTCGGGTGGGTCAAGTCCGGCAACACGGAACAACGCCTCCAGCCGCAGCCGCAGGAGCACGTCGCGCCCCGGCAGGACCCATAGATAGTCGAGCGTACTCGAGGGCTGCGGCCGCCGCTTGGCACGCAAAGGATGGCGTTGGCGAGCGACCACCGAGATGGTGTCGCTGGTGAGCGGTATGGCCTGCAGGCCCGCCGGGCTGCGGTCGGGCAAGGCCGACACGACGAGGTCAAGGTCGCCGGCGCGTAGCGCCTCCATCAGACTGCGGTTGAAACCGCCCTCCACCTGGAAGCTAAGGCCCGGGTACTGTGTGGCGAGCTCGGCAATGATTTGGGGTAACGCACGGCTGAGCCACGATGGACCGGCCCCGATCCTGAGCACGCCAACCGCACCGCGTGCAAGCGCCCGCACCTCGTCGCGTGCGTCTTGCAGCTGGACATCAAGGAGGCCGGCATGCCGGAGCAACGCCTGTCCCTGCTCGGTAAGAGCGACCCCGCGCGGGAGCCTGGAGAAGAGCGTGCACTCCAACGAGGTCTCGAGCCGACGCACAGCTTTGGTTAGACCTGGCTGCGTCATACCGAGTGCCCTGGCTGCGGCGCTGAAGCTGCCGTGCCGTGCGACCGCGTTGAAATAACGGATTTGGGAGAGGTCCATCACATCCATTCCATGTGGTTATGGCAATAGGCCGTGATGTGATCTTGTCGTAGACCCGACCCACGGGCAACCTTCGGTCCGAACCTCGTGGCCAGTGGAGCCGTGCCAGTGCAGCCGAGCAACCTTCTTTTCATCCTGTCGGACGAGCATCGGCGCGACGTTGCGGGCTGCTATGGCGATCGGATTGCCACTACGCCGAACATCGACGCATTCGCCGCACGCGGCGCCCTGTTTCGCAACGCCTACACGCCCTGCCCTATCTGTGTTCCCGCGCGCGCCGCATTGGCAACCGGGCGCTGGGTGCATCAGACCGGGTCATGGGACAATGCGGCCCCCTATCGCGGCGAGCCGCCTAGCTGGCACCACCGGCTGCGCGACAACGGGCATCGTGTCGTCTCCATCGGCAAGCTGCATTTCCGCGACACGGCCGACGACAATGGTTTTAGCGAAGAGATTCTTCCGCTGCACGTGCTCGAGGGCAAAGGCGATCTAGTCGGCATGCTGCGTGAGCCACCTGCCGCGCGAGGTAGCATGCCCGCGCTGGCCGCGAGTGCGGGGCCGGGCGAGTCGACCTACAACGAGTATGATCGGGCCATCACGGCCGCAGCTTGCCAATGGCTCGCCACTGAAGGGCTACGCGACAGCGAGAAGCCATGGGCGCTTTTCGTCTCGCTCGTGCGGCCGCACTTTCCATTTACCGCACCGCCCGAGTTCTATGCGCTCTATCCGCCGGAGCGCATGCCGATGCCCCGGCTCTACGAGGTCTCGGAGCACCCGCGGCATCCGGCCGTTCGGGCGCTTAGATCAGTCATGAACTACGACGACTTCTTCGCCGACGAGCTGGCCGTCCGGCGCGCGATCGCCTCCTACTATGCCCTGGTCAGCTTCCTCGACGACAATATCGGCAAAATCCTCGCAGCTCTCCGGACGACCGGGCTCGCTACCTCCACCCGGGTGATCTACACATCCGACCACGGGGACAACCTCGGCTCCCGTGGGCTGTGGGGCAAGTCGGTGATGTACGAAGAGTCCCTCGCCGTTCCTCTGATCATGGCTGGCGCTGGCGTCCCACCGAGTCTGGTCGTCGACACACCGGTCTCGCTTGTCGATTGCTACAGGACTGTTCTTGAGGCGGTCGGCTGTGCAGCCCCGCAGGCCGATCTCGCGCTACCCTCGTGCTCTCTGTGGGAGGTCCTCGCAGGGGCGCGGCCCGATCGTAACGTTTTTGCCGAGTATCACGCCGCCGGATCGATAACCGGTACTTTCATGATCCGCTACGGCCGGTGGAAATACATCTACCACGTCGGCTTCAGACCGGAGCTTTACGATTTAGAGACTGATCCGGGCGAGACGGCCGATCTCGCGGAACAGTCCGAAATGACCTCCGTCCTCGCCGAATGCCACGCGGCTCTCTTGCGCATCTGCGATCCGGAAGCAGTGAGCGCTGAGGCCTTCACTGACCAGCGGCGACGCATCGCACTTCATGGAGGACGCGATGCCGTCATCCAGCGTGGGGACTACGGCTACACGCCGGCCCCTGGAGAAAAGCCCGCACGCATCGTGACGTAAGCCGCAGCAGGGGGCGAAAAGGGGAGGATTCCGATGCAAGACCGCGTCACCCGTACAGCCGAGACCAGCTATGTCGTGTTGATCCTCGTGATTGCTGGGATCGTGTGGCACGAGGCGAGCGCGCTGCCGCCGGCCCCTTACGACGCTCTGGGGCCCAAGGCTTTCCCGATCTGGGTGAGCTACGCACTGGCGGCGCTGGGCTTGGCCATGCTGGTGCGGCTTTTCGCAGGCCGCTCCCTCGGCCGCGGCGGGCAAACGATGGTGGTGGGTCTTGACGACGTGATCGGAGAGCACGAGCAGCGGCCCTGGGTAGCCGTCCTCACGCTCATCCTCGCGTTTCTTTATGCGCTTGCCTTGAGCTTCCGCAGCGTCGGCTTCCTGCCGGCGACCGCTGTCTACCTATTCCTGTCAGGGGCCCTGCTCGGCCCGCTCGAGCGCCGGCGGCTAGCTGTCATCGCCGCTTTCGCCGTCGTGGCCGCCGTAGTCCTGGATCTCCTGTTCCGGAAAATGTTCAAGCTCGATCTCACCTGAAGGCCGCCCGTGCAATGACGTTGGCCGACGCTTTCGTGCACCTGTTCACGCTCAAGCCTTTCCTCATCATGGTGGCTGGAGTGGCCCTCGGTGTGTCGGTCGGCGTCCTGCCCGGCATCACGGCCGGCATGCTCATGGCGCTGACGCTGCCCTTCACCTACCACATGTCGAGCATCGACGCGGTGTCGCTGCTGATCGCCATGTTCGTGGGCGGAGTGTCCGGCGGGCTCATCACGGCCACGCTGATGCGCATCCCGGGCGAGCCCAATGCCATCATGACGTGCCTTGACGGCTACCAGCTCGCGCGGCGCGGCCAGCCCGGCCG
>JBIOVC010000264.1:0-7636 GCA_044867545.1 Hyphomicrobiaceae bacterium
ACCCGAAGCGCATCAATCCGCTGGTGCCGGTCGACCTCGTCATCGACCACTCGGTGATCGTCGACAACTTCGGTAGCCCGCAGGCGTTCGCCAAGAACGTCGAGCTCGAGTACTCCCGCAACGGCGAGCGCTATAACTTCCTGAAGTGGGGACAGGGGGCGTTCTCGAACTTCCGCGTCGTCCCACCGGGCACCGGCATCTGCCATCAGGTCAACCTCGAGTACCTCGGCCAGACGGTCTGGAGCGCCAAGCAGCCCGACGGCTCGACGCTCGCCTACCCGGACACCGTTGTCGGCACCGACAGCCATACCACCATGATCAACGGCTTGGCCGTCCTCGGCTGGGGCGTCGGCGGCATCGAGGCGGAGGCCTGCATGCTGGGCCAGCCGCTGTCGATGCTGATCCCGGAGGTGGTCGGCTTCAAGCTGACCGGGCGCCTCGGCGAGGGCGTGACCGCGACCGACCTCGTGCTCACCGTCACGCAGATGCTGCGCAAGAAGGGCGTGGTCAACAAGTTCGTCGAGTTCTTCGGTCCTGGTCTCGACGGCATGACGCTCGCCGACCGCGCCACCATCGGCAACATGGCACCCGAGTACGGCGCGACCTGCGGCTTCTTCCCGATCGATCAGGAGACGCTCGCCTATCTGCGCATGACCGGCCGCGACGACGCGCGCATCGCGCTGGTCGAGGCTTATGCCAAGGCGCAGAGCCTGTTCCGCAGCGCCGCCTCGCCCGACCCCGTCTTCACCGAGACGCTCAGCCTCGACCTCGGCGACGTGGTGCCCTCGATGGCCGGTCCGAAGCGGCCGGAGGGGCGCATCTCGCTGACCGACATCAAGGCCGGCTTCGCCAAAGCGCTCGAGAGCGAGTACCGCAAGCCTGGCGAGCTTTCCAAGCGCTACAAGGTCGACGGCAAGGACTACGACCTCGGCCACGGCGACGTGGTGATCGCCGCGATCACGAGCTGCACGAACACGTCGAACCCCAACGTCCTGATCGCCGCCGGCCTATTGGCCCGCAATGCGGTCCAGAAAGGGCTGAAGCCGAAGCCCTGGGTCAAGACCTCGCTGGCGCCGGGCTCGCAGGTCGTCGCCGCCTACCTGGAGAAAGCCGGGCTGCAGACCTACCTCGATCAGGTCGGCTTCAACCTGGTCGGCTTCGGCTGCACGACCTGCATCGGCAATTCTGGCCCGCTGGAGGAGCCGATCTCGAAATCCGTCAACGAGAACGGCATCATCGCTGCGGCGGTCCTGTCCGGCAACCGCAACTTTGAGGGCCGCGTCAGCCCCGACGTGCAGGCGAACTATCTGGCCTCCCCTCCGCTCGTTGTCGCCTACGCGCTCGCGGGCTCGGTGCAGAAGGACCTGTCGAAGGAACCGATCGGCCAGGATCAGAACGGCAAGGATGTCTTCCTCCGCGAGCTGTGGCCGACCAGCAAGGAGATCGCCGAGTTCATCGCCAAGAACGTGACGCGGGACATGTTCCGCGCCAAGTATGCCGACGTGTTCAAAGGCGACGACAACTGGCGCAAGATCAAGACCAGCACCGGCCTCACCTACGGCTGGAGCAGCGGCAGCACCTACGTGCAGAACCCGCCCTACTTCGAGGGCATCACCAAGACCCCGCAGGCGGTCACTGATGTCGACGGTGCCCGTATCCTGGCGTTGCTCGGCGACAAGATCACCACCGACCACATCTCGCCGGCCGGCAACATCGCAAGGTCGAGCCCCGCCGGCACCTACCTGATCGAGCGCCAGGTGCGCCCGGCCGACTTCAACCAGTACGGCACTCGCCGCGGCAACCATGACGTCATGGTACGCGGCACGTTCGGCAACATCCGCATCAAGAACTTCATCGTGAAGGATGCCGCCGGCAACGTGAAGGAAGGGGGCTTCACCGTCCACTACCCCTCGGGCGAGGCGCTGCCGATCTTCGAAGCCGCTATGCGCTACAAGACCGAGGGCGTGCCGCTCGTAGTCTTTGCCGGCGTCGAGTACGGCAACGGGTCCTCGCGCGACTGGGCGGCCAAGGGCACCAAGCTGTTGGGGGTGAGAGCGGTCATCGCGCAGTCCTACGAGCGCATCCACCGCTCCAATCTTGTCGGCATGGGCGTGATGCCGTTCGTGTTCGAGGACGGCACCTCCTGGCAGTCGCTGGGGCTCAAGGGCGACGAGAAGGTTACCATCCACGGCCTTGCCTCGGCGAAGCCGCGCCAGAAGATGGTGGCCGAAATCACCTCGGGCGACGGCACCAGGCGCGAGGTCCCGATCCTGTGCCGGATCGATACGCTCGATGAGCTCGAGTACTACCGGCACGGCGGCATTTTGCCTTACGTGCTGCGCAATCTGGCGGCCGCCTGACGAAGAGCGCATAAGACAAAGGCCGCGGAGGCGTTTGCCTTCGCGGCCTCCTCGGGAGCGGTCGGTGCACAACCTCCGCTCTCAAGCATTCGTGACTCGCAATTGAAGAGCCCCGTGCGAATATTCCGGGAAGCGATTTCCCATAATCGGATCACGATGCTTTCGCGGCGCACAATGCTGCTTGGACTGGCGCTCGCGCCCGCCCTCTCGCCCATCGAGAGCCTGGCCGACCGCCGCAGGATGTCAGTCGTCGAGCTGTTTACGAGCCAGGGCTGCTCCTCCTGCCCGCCCGCCGACGCGCTGCTGAAGACCTATGCCGAGCGCCCCGACGTGCTGGCGCTAACCATGCCTGTCGACTACTGGGACTACCTCGGCTGGAAGGACACGCTCGCGAGCCCCGATCACACGCGCCGCCAGCGCGCCTACGCGAAGGCGTTCGGCGCCCAGCCCTATACCCCGCAAGTGGTGGTCAATGGCCTGAAGCACGTGATCGGCAGTCACGCCTACGATATCGACAGGGCGATAGAGAAGACGACGGCACAGATTGATCCTTCCCGTGTGCCGCTTTCGCTCGCCTCCGACGGCCGGACTCTCGTCATCGACGTCGGCGCTTCCGCCAGCAGTGATGCGGTCGCGGGAACGATCTGGCTCGCCGCAGTAAATCCGAGAGTGGACGTCGACGTCACCCACGGCGAGAACCGCGGCCGCAAGCTCAGCTACTTCAATGTCGTGCGCAAGCTGACCCCCGTCGGCGCGTGGTCCGGCAAAGCCGTCAGGCTCGAGCTGCCGCAGGGTGAGATGCTCCGCAACGGCGAGCGTTGCGGGGCCTGGCTGCAGCTTGACGCCGCCGGACGCATCATCGCCGCCGCCTGGATGCCGGGCCGCTGAACGCACCAGCCTCGAGCGGCGAATCGATCCTCCAGCGGCAGAACCCCAATCCCAAAAAGCGAAGGGCCGGCAGGGGAGCGCCGACCCTTCACGGAGAGTCACAACTTCAGGCATTCGGTTGCGAAAGTGGCCCGGTCAGAGCGAAACCCCGGGGGGCTGGGGGGCTAGGTATTCCAGAGCTTCGAGTCTGTAACCGGGCCATGAGGCAACGATGTCACTCTCTCAATCATTTTGGGCGGTTTGAGGGTCCAACGACGGTCCATTTTGGGCAATTTGTGGATGTCTGTAACGTTCGCGCGAGCATCGAGCATGAACCAGCCGCGCGCCCTCGAGACTTGCGCGATCGCTGGTACCGGGCGACCCCGCACCCCTCGCCGCTGCAACGCGACGGCCTTGAATTTCGCCTCTCCTCACGCGACTATGGTCTGCTCGACAGCAGGGAGGCGCCATTGAGCGAATCTGACCCGACGATATCGTTTCCGCGCGCGATTGCCGCCGATGGCAATCGCGACGCGGCAGCCGGCTCTTCTTTCGGCAAGCACACGCAATCGGCCCAGACGACGTTCTTCAACCGTCGGGAGCTCACCGAGATTCTCGCAGTTTATGGACGCAAGGTCGCGTCCGGCGAATGGCGCGATTACGCCATCGATGGCGGGCGCGACAAGGCGGTTTTCTCGGTATTCCGGCGCGCTAGCGAATGCCCCCTCTACCGGATCGAGAAGAGCCCCAAGCAGATGGTGAAACAGGCAGGCTACAGCGTGATAGCCGCCGGTGGCCGGATCCTGAAACGCGGTTCGGACCTGCGCCGCGTGCTCGGCGTGCTCGACGACCGTCTGAAGGTCGTCGGCTGAGCGCTTGCCGGCAGCTAGCTGAGTGCTTGCCGGCGGCTGACCGAGTGCTTGCCGGCGGCTGCGCGGCTGCAGAGCCCTTACGAGATAGGAGCGGTGCGGTCCCCGTCGCCGAGGGGCCGCTGCATGATCACGCTGTCGAGCCACCGATCGTGCTTGAAGCCGACCGCGTGGATCGTCCCCGAGAAGGTAAACCCCAAGGACCGGTGCAACGCGATCGAGGCGAACTGGCGCGAGTCGCCGATCACCGCGATCATCTGTCGGAAGCCTTTGGCCTCGCACAGGGAAATCAGCTCCTTGAGCAGCGCCCGGCCGACGCCCTTGCCCTGCGCCTCGGGCGCCAGGTAGATCGAGTCCTCGACGCTGAACCGGTAGGCCGGCCGGGTCCGGTAGGCGGCGGCGTAGGCGTACCCGACCACCCGCCCGTCGACCTCCGCGAGAACGTAAGGGTATCCCTGCCCGGTGGTCGCCTGGAAGCGGCCGAGCATCTCGGCCTCGTCCGGCGGATCGAGCTCGAACGTCGCCGTGCCATGAATCACAGCATGGCGGTAGATCGCGGCAACGGCGGCCATATCGCGTTCGGTCGCGGGGCGGACCACCACGTCAGCCATCAACGAAGCCCCCCACGCCCTTCCTGCAGACAAACGAAGAGCCCCGCCTTTTCGGGGCGGGGCTCCCAGTCTAACACAGGATCTCGAGCCTCAACCTACTCGTTGCGCGCGCCGAACAGCTGCAGCAGCGAGATGAACATGTTGATGAAGTCGAGGTAGAGGCTGAGGGCGCCCATGATGGCCGTCTTCGCAGCCATCGCGGCATCGCCCGCCAGCGTGTAGTAGGTGTCCTTGATACGCTGCGTGTCGTAGGCGGTGAGCCCCGCGAACACCAGCACGCCGATCACCGAGATCGCGAACTGCAGCGCGCTCGATTGCAGGAAGATGTTGACCAGCGCCGCGATGACGATGCCGATCACACCCATGATGAGGAACGAGCCCCAGCCTGAGAGATCCTGCCTCGTCGTGTAGCCGTAGACGCTCAAGCCCGCGAACGCGGCCGCCGTGATGAAGAACACCTGCGTGATCGACTGGCCGGTGAAGACCAGGAAGATCGACGACAGCGAGATGCCCATGACGGCGGCAAACAGCCAGAAGCTGAGCTGCGCTGCGCCGACGCTCATCTTGTTCACGCGGACCGACAGGAAGATGACGAAGCCAAGCGGCGCCAGCATGATGACCCACCTGAGCGGCGAGCCGTAGATGAGCTGAGCGAACTCGGGCGAGGTCACCGCCATCTGGTAGGTCAGGTACGCCACAAGTCCGGTCAGCCCGAGGCCGCCGGCCATGTAGTTGTAGACCGTGAGCATGTAGGCGCGCAGCCCTTCGTCGACGGTGGCAACGCCCGAGCGCGCCGTGCCGGGTTGCGCATACCTGTTGTCGTACTGAGCCATGTGCTTTCGATCCCATGATCCGTTCAACGCGGGCTGATCGGCCCGCACGTGAAAATATGGCCGACCCGCGCGGCCCTTTCAAGGCCGTAGCGACCCTATCTCCAGCGTCTACACTTAAGGATTAGCCCGCCGTTTGCAAGCAAACAACGACATCTCCGGCCCTACTCCGACCGCAGGTAGGGCACCGCCGGCGCCCGCAGCACCTGCCAGGTACCGAGCCCTCCGAACAGGCCGACGAGACCCAGCGCCAGCGCCAGCGCCTCGAGTACGGCGTTGAGCGAGAAGGCGAACTCGACCTCCAGCACCTGTGTGACGGCGATCCATGCCGCCACCGCCCCGAGCAGGGTGGCGAACACCGCGGCGAGAAGTGCGAGCACGAGGTACTCGGCGAAATGCGAGGCCAGGATCCGGCCCTTCGTCGCCCCCAGCGTCTTCAGGATCACCGCCTGCTTGATTCGCCGCCGCTGCGCGGTGGCAAGCGCCCCGGCGAGCACCAGTGCGCCCGCCAAGAGGGTTACGCTGCCGGCGACCCGCACCGCGATCATCACCTTGGCGAACACCGTCTCGAAGGCGGTGACGGCGTCCTTCACTCGGATGGTGGTCATCGACGGGTAGGTCGCCGCCAGCGCCCGCGCGATTTGCGCCTCGACCGCCAGGCTCGCGTCCTTCGGCAGCGTGATCGTGGCGAGCAGGTTGTAGGGCGCCGCCTGCAGCGTGTTGGGCGAGAACACCATCACGAAGTTGATGGTCATGCTCTCCCACTTCACCTCGCGCAGGTTGGCGATCCGCGCGGTCACGTTGCGGCCGAGCACGTTGACCGTCACCGTGTCGCCGACCTTGAGCCCGAGCCGCTTGGCGAGGTCGTCCTCGAACGAGACCAGCGGCTCCCCGGCATAGTCGGCCGGCCACCATTCGCCGGCGACCACCTGCGAGCCCTTCGGCAGCTCGGCGGAGAAGGTGAGGCCGCGATCGCCCCTGAGCACCCAGTCGGCCTCCGCCGAGGCCTTGATCTCCTCGGCCGGCGTGCCGTTGAGCCGGACGATGCGGCCGCGCAGCATCGGCGCATCCTCGATCAGCGCCTCGGGGGCCTCGCGCTTCACCAGCTGCCCGAACGCTGCCCGGTCGGATTTCGGAATGTCGAGCACGAAATAGTTGGGGCTCTCTTTCGGAAGCCGCGTCGTAAGCTCCTCGATGAGCGCGGCGTCGACCAGCGCCACGGCAACCAGCAGTGACAGCCCGGCGCCGAGCGACAGCACGACCGACCGCGTCAGGCCCCCTGGAGCGCCGATGTTGCCGACCGCGAGCGCAAGCTCGGGCGGCTTCAGCCGCGGGACCTTGCGCGCGAGCACGGTCACCAGCGTGCCGAGGCCGATGAACACTGCAAACACCACGATCACCGCGAGCGAGAAGTAGATCGCCGTCAGCGTCGAGCCGGACGACAGGATCGCAAACAGCGTCAGCGCCGCAATCGAGATCAGCGTGAGCGCCACGATCCGCAGCTTGGGGCGCACCTGCTCCGGCGCCACCTCCTCGCGGAACAGCACGCCGGCGCGCACCTGCTCCGCCCGGCCGAGCGGCCACAGCGCGAACACCAGCGAGACCAGCACACCGTAGATGGTCGCGATGAGCAGGCTCCAGGGGCTGACCGAGATGACGGCGCGGATCGGCAGCGCCTCGCCGTAGAGCGCGTCGAGCACGATAGGCACCAGCAGTCCGAGCGCGAGACCCAGCGCTATACCGATGGCGGCGATCGCCAGCACCTGGGTGAGGAAGATCGCAAAGATCGTGCCGCCGCTGGCACCGAGGCTCTTGTAGGTCGCAATTACCTTGCGGCGCTTATCGATGAAGGTCGCCACGGCATTGGCGACGCCAACGCCGCCGACGAGCAGTGCCGTCAGCCCGATCAGCGTCAGGAACTGCCGGAGGCGGTCGAGCGTGCGCGTCACCTGGGGAGAGGGATCGCGCCGGTCGGCAACGATGAACCCGGCCTCCGCCAGCGCACGCCGCGCCTCCTCGCGCAGCCCGACGAGCCCGTCCACGCTCCTGTCGGCAAGTCCCAGCGCATAGCGCCAGCGGATCAGGCTCCCGGGCTGCGC
>JBIOVC010000265.1:0-2170 GCA_044867545.1 Hyphomicrobiaceae bacterium
CTGCCTGTCGTCAACATCGAGCTGCTGAGCCGGCACGGGGCCGACAACGAGAATATCCAGCTCGACCGGCTCGGCAGTCTCGCCTGGCAGTCGCGCAAGGCGCGGCTCAAGAAGCGGTTGCGCGAGATCGCGGCCGAGCTGATCAAGGTGGCGGCGCTGAGGCAGCTCCGCGAGGCGCCGGTGGTCGCGCCGCCGGACGGCGCCTACGAGGAGTTCGTCGCCCGCTTTCCCTACGAGGAGACCGACGATCAGGCGGCGAGCGTGGCGGCCGTGCTCACCGATCTCGCGTCCGGGCGCCCGATGGACCGACTCGTCTGCGGTGACGTCGGCTTCGGCAAGACCGAGATTGCACTGCGCGCCTCGTTCGTCACCGCCATGGCCGGCCTGCAGGTCGCATTGGTCGCGCCGACGACGCTGCTCGCGCGCCAGCACAGCAAGACCTTCGAGACGCGGTTCCAGGGCCTGCCGATCAGGATAGCGCAGGCATCCCGGTTGGTGGGCGCCAAGGGCATCGCCGAGGTGAAAGCCGGACTCAAGGCCGGCACCATTGACATCGTGATCGGCACCCACGCGCTGCTCGGCAAGGGCATCGAGTTCCAGCGCCTCGGCCTCTTGATCGTCGACGAGGAGCAGCACTTCGGCGTCGCCCACAAGGAGCGCTTGAAGCAACTGCGCGAGGACGTGCACGTGCTCACGCTCACCGCCACTCCGATCCCGCGCACGCTGCAGCTCGCGCTGTCAGGCGTGCGCGAGCTGTCACTGATCACTACGCCGCCGGTCGACCGGCTGGCCGTGCGCACCTACATCTCGCCGTTCGATCCGGTGATCCTGCGCGAGGCGCTCCGCCGCGAGCGCTACCGCGGCGGGCAGACCTTCTACGTGGTGCCGCGCATCTCCGACCTCGACGACGTCGCCGAGTTCCTGACCGAGACGGTGCCGGAGCTACGCGTCGCCCGCGCACACGGCCGGCTTGCCCCGACCGAGCTCGAGGACGTGATGAGCGCGTTCTACGACGGGCAGTACGATGTTCTGCTGTCCACAGCGATCGTCGAGTCCGGCCTCGATATCCCGAACGCGAATACGTTGATCGTGCACCGCGCCGACATGTTCGGGCTCGCCCAGCTCTACCAGCTCCGCGGCCGGGTCGGTCGCTCCAAGGCTCGCGCCTATGCCTACTTCACCACGCCGCCGGGGCAGCGGCTCACCGAGGGTGCGGAGAAGCGGCTCAAGGTGCTCAACTCGCTCGACACGCTAGGTGCGGGTTTTGCGCTAGCCTCGCACGATCTCGATATCCGGGGCGCGGGCAACCTCTTGGGTGAGGAGCAGTCCGGGCACATCCGCGAGGTTGGCTTCGAGCTCTACCAGCAGATGCTCGAGGAGGCAGTCGCCTCGCTCAAGGGCGGCGAGATCGAGAGCGCGGACCAGTGGAGCCCGCAGATCTCGCTCGGCACCTCGGTGCTGATCCCGGAGACGTATGTCGCCGACCTGCAGCTCCGGCTCGGGCTCTACCGGCGGCTGTCGACGATCGAGAAGCGCGCCGACATCGATACGTTTGCGGCCGAGCTGGTCGATCGCTTCGGCGAGTTGCCGGCGGAGGTGCGCCACCTGTTCGACGTGATGGAGATCAAGGGACTCTGCCGGCAGGCCGGCATCGCGCAGATCGATGCGGGTCCGAAAGGAGCCGTGCTCGCGTTCCGCAAGAACGAGTTTGCCAACCCGCAGGGCCTCGTCGAGATGATGCAGAAGTCGAAGGGTGCGGTGAAGCTGCAACCCGACCACAAGCTGGTCTTCAAGGCCGACTGGGACCTGCCGGAGAAGCGCTTGGCCGGCGTGCGGACACTGGCGCAGCGGCTCGCCCAAATCGCTGTCGCCGGCAGCAAGGCGGCGTGACGGCGGGGCGGGTTTAGAACTTCACCCGTCGATAGAGAGCCTGCAGACCCATAGAGAAATCGACGCACTCGAACCGGAACGTGTCGCCCGTAGCAAACGTCTCGCGGCTCCAGTCGGTCCGGCGGCGGAAGATCTCGACACGGGGCGCATCCTGGGCAATCAGCACGTACTCTTCGAGGGCCGGGATCGTCCGGTAGGCATCGAACTTCTCGACGCGGTCGGTTCGCTCTGTCGATTGCGACAGGACCTCGCACAGGAGGATTGGATCGTCGCGGTAGTG
>JBIOVC010000266.1:0-2831 GCA_044867545.1 Hyphomicrobiaceae bacterium
ACTCCATGAGCATGAGCAGCTTGATGAGCCCCAGTGGCATCAACGCACGCGGCAACTCCTCGGGCTTCAGCGACGTCACCCTGCTCGGGCAGTATCGCTTCCATCAGAATGCGGCGGCCGGCTTCGAGGCGGCGGTGCTGTTCGGCTTCAAGGCGCCGACCGGCAGCACCCGCGAGCGCGACAACAATGGCCAATTGTTCGAAGCCGAATTCCAGCCGGGTTCGGGCTCATTCGACGGACTCATCGGTGCTGCGGTCACCAAGCGCTTCGGCCGCTGGTCGCTCGACGCGAGCGGACTCTATATGCTGATCGGCAAGGGCACGCAGAGCACCGACCTCGGCGACCGCTTCCTGTTCGGCGCCGGCGTGTCTTATCGGCTGGTCGGCCCGATCGGGTCCGCCAAGGAGGTCGAGTTGCACGACAAGTGTCAAAAGGAGCAGAACCGGCTCCAGGAGTTCTGCCTCTATCACGCCAATCACGATCATCGCGATATGATGAAGACGCCGTACACGCTCGATCTTGTGCTTGAGTTCAATGGCGAGTGGCACGACAAGCAGCGCATCCTGGGCGTTGCCGATCCCAACTCGGGCGGCACCACCGTCTATCTCTCGCCCGGCGTGCGCGTGGGCGTCGATCGGTTCTCCGGCTTTCTCTCGGTCGGCGTGTCGGTCATCAACCAGCATAACGGCGTGCAGTCGAAGCCCGACTTCCGCGTACTCACCGGGATCGCTGCGCGGTTGAACTAAACCGAAGTTTTCATTTGAGAACTGTGCAAGGGATTGATCCGACTCGACAAGTTGACGATCGGTGTTTTTGATTACTGGACACGCAGCGGGTCGAGATCGAGCAGCTTGAACGCGGCCTCCTGGAGGGGAGTTGGTCTGGAATGGAGCGTGAAGCGGTGCTTGGTTCGAAGTGGCACGCGCATGGTGTTTCGGACCAGCGTGCCGAGATGGGCGATGAGTGCGTTGAAGCTCATGACGTGATGACCGTCGGCTGATCGCTTTGTTGCCTTCTTGGCCTTCGCCGCCTCGGATGGTTCGGTCTTGGCGACAGGAGACGTCCGTTCTCCCCGGGTGGCCTCGAGGCCTGTATCGTGGAACAACAGCGGCGCCAAGGCTTCTCGCAGGTGCCATTCGACGTGATAAGCCAGCATGCACAGGAAGACATGGGCGCGCACGTGCTGTGCCGTCCAGTGGCGGATCGGCCGGATTTCGAGATCGACGGTTTTCATTGAACGGAAGGCGCGTTCGACCCGCGACAGGTCCTTGTAGGCCTGGACCGCTTCTGCAGCGTCGAGGTGCTCAGCGGGCATGCTGGTTCGGATGACATAGATGCCGTCGAGGCGCTCCTCTTCCACGATTTGCTCGATCCGGCGCTGCCAAGAGAGATAGCCATCGGCCACCTCGACATCGAAGTGCTTGGCCATCTTCTTGCGGTTCAGAACCGCACCGACCGCGATGCCGATCTGGGCGGAGCTGCGCAACGGAGAATGTTTGCGCTGGACCTGTGACTGAACGCGAGCGAGTTCGCGCTCAGTCGCCGCCAGCAAATCCTCGCGCTTGCGGGCTCGCTCAGTTGCCAGATCGCGATTGCGACAGACGATCAGCCGCTCGCCTGGGAACAGATCAGGGGCGCTGATCTCGGCGAGATCGCGGTCATCGAACAGTGACAGCTGCAGTGGTCCGTCCTCCGCCGCCAAGGCCTGGATCGCCGGCGCGCGCAGGCAGGTGATCCAATCGACGCCCGCCGGCTTCAGATCATCGCGGATGCGCGCCGAGGTGATCATTCCCCGATCCCCGACCAACACCATACGGCTGATCCCGAACCGATCCTTGATCTTTTCGACTTGAGAGCTCAGCGTCGTCGGATCACCTGTGTTGCCGTCGAAGACTTCAACCGCAATCGGCAGCCCCTCGCGCGTACAGAGAAGCCCGTAGACAATCTGCGGCCGATCGCGCCGGTGATCGCGGCTGTGGCCATAGCGCGCCAGCGGACAGCAACGGCCTTCAAAGTAGGACGAACTGACGTCGTAGAGCACCAGCACGCCGTCCTCGAGATGCCGCCGCGCCAGGCCGTTCTCGATCCGGCTCTGGCGCTCGACCAGCCAATCGAGCGCTTCATAAGCCTCGCGCTCCTTCACCTTGCCCAGGCGCAGAACCGATCCGAGGCTGGAGATGGCCGTCTCCTGGTCCACCGCCCGTACAAAGCCAAGCTTCGAGCGCGGCGCTATCAACCGGTCCACGATCATGGCCACCACCAGATCGCAATGGCGCCGCGATGCCTCATCCTTCGTCGTGCTTAAAATCAGCCGATCCAACGCAATCTTGCGGATCGTCCCAAGCGCCGCCGCGACATGGCCGTGAGGCAGCGAGCGCTCGATTTGAATCTCGTCCGGTCCGGTGCCAATCACCGTGCCGCCCTTGAGCAGAGCCCTCAGTCCGCCAAGCAGATCCGCCGGCAGCTTGCTCAGATTGGCCAACGTCCGCTTCTGCGCGCGGCCATGCTCGTCGCGATACGCCTCCCGCAACAGCACCGCAGGCGGCGAGCCTCGATTGGGAATCGTCTCGATGAACATTCCCGAATCGAATCACATCTCGGTTGATTTGGGAATCCAGTTACATGGATACAAACCGGAAAGAACTTTCCGCCCAACCGCCCGAAAGGATTCGTCTTTCACATCAAACCAAGCGCAAACTTCGGACTATGACAGCGAGACCGACAGCTATCGCTGCCCGGCAGCCGAGCGGCTGCTGCGGACAAAAACGCCAAGGAAGAACGGCGACAGGGTCGAGATCCGCTATGTGAGCCGCAAGGCAGTGTGCGACGCC
>JBIOVC010000267.1:0-5463 GCA_044867545.1 Hyphomicrobiaceae bacterium
TTCGAGGCCGTCACTGCGGCGATCACTGACTCCGAGTCCTCGCTGCAAGAGGCGATCACCACGCTCGGGTCGACGAGCTGATGGAGCCGCCCGCGCAAGCCACCGCGCCCGCGCATGCGCTTGGCGCGCTGGAACAGCTCATCTCCTCCGCCGGCCCCGACCTTCGAACGATCCGTGTCGGCGGCATCGTGACGGAAGTGACGCCCGCCTACTGCCACGTCTCCGGCCTTTCCCAGTTCCTCAAGCTCGGCGAATGCGTCGACCTCGCGACCGGCGACCGCCCGCAGCTTGGCGAGGTCGTCCGCATCGATGCCCAGGGCGCAACCGTCAAGCTGTTCGAGGTGACGACCAACGCCGGCCTTGCGACCACCGCCTGGCGACGCGGCATGCTCTCCGTGAGCCCACACCCGTCCTGGAAGGGACGCATCCTCAACGCGCTGGGAGCGCCGATCGACGGGGAGGAGCCGCTACGGCAGGGCAGCGTTCCGATCGTCGCCGATCGCGAGCCGCCGCTGCCGATGCGCCGCCAGCGCATCCGGACACCGCTGCTGACCGGCATTCGCGTAATCGATCTTTTCACACCCCTCTGCGCAGGCCAGCGCATCGGCGTTTTCGCCGGCTCCGGTATCGGCAAATCCACCCTGCTCGCGATGCTGACGCGCGCCAAGGGGTTCGACACCGTTGTCCTCGCCCTCGTTGGCGAGCGTGGCCGCGAGGTGCGGGAGTTCCTCGAGGATGCGCTCCATCGCGAGCGCCATCGCGCGGTTGCGATCGTCTCGACCGGCGACGAGAGCCCGATGATGCGCCGCCTGGCACCGAAGACCGCCATGTGCGTCGCCGAGCACTTCCGCGACCTCGGCGAGAACGTGCTGCTGATCGTCGACTCGGTAACGCGGTTTGCCCATGCCGCCCGCGACGTTGCGCTCGCCGCCGGGGAGCCGCCCGTTGCACGCGGATATGCGCCGAGCGTGTTCAGCGATCTGCCGAAGCTCTTGGAGCGCGCCGGCCCGGGCGAAGAAGGCGCCGGCTCGATCACTGCCATCTACTCCGTCCTGGTCGACGGCGACGACCACAACGATCCCGTCGCCGACAGCATCCGCGGCACGCTCGACGGCCACATCGTGCTCGATCGGGCGATCGCCGACCAGGGCCGCTACCCGGCCGTCAACGTGCTCGCCTCCGTCTCGCGTCTCGCCGATCAGGTGTGGACGCCGGAGCAGCGCAAGCTCATCATGAAGCTGCGCGCGATGGTGGCGCAGTTCGAGGACACCCGCGACCTGCGCCTGATGGGCGGCTACCGCAACGGCATAGACCCCGAGCTCGACAAGGCCGTCGAGGTCGTGCCGAAGATCTACGAAGCCCTGAAGCAGAGCCCGGACGCGCCCGAGAGCGTCGACGCCTACAAGGAGGTCGCGCAGGCACTAGTGTGATGATCGAGAAATTCGCCAGTGCTCGCGGCTACCCTCTAAAGCGAAATTCTCGATCTGAATCGCACTACCAACTCTATGATTCCAGTGTCCCTTATGATTCCGAAGTTCGCTCGGGACCTAGCATCAACCATGGGCGAGCTTGCGGATAGGGACACTAGCCGCCCGATCGCTCATTGCGCGATGCGGCCCCGGGCCTCGTCCTTCGTCACGTAGTTGAGGTCGTGGATCAGGACATCCTGAACCAGCTGCGCACCGAGACGCTTGTTGGCCCCGTCCTGGATCCTTTTGCTGAGCGCGGGCAGGTCCTGCTTCCGGAACCGGCGGAAATCGATCGTATCGCCCGCGTAGATCGACTTGAACGATTCATCCAACAGCAGCGGTTCCGGCGCGACAGGCAGATGCGCCAGCTCGCTCGTGCCGAGCACGAATATGAACTGGGCGATCACGTAGCCCTGCACAGCGCCGTCCGCGACGACCGGCACGCTGACGATCCTCGTCTTCAGGTGCTCCACTGGGCTGGACTTCGCACCGCCGTGCCCGCCTTTGCTGTCGTGACTATCGCTGGCGTGGCCGGACTGAGGCCCGCCCTGCAGGAGGATCGCAGCGTAGCTCGAGCCGAGCGTGACGACGCACACCCATATGCCGACCAGCAGATGCTTGATCATGGCCGCTTCTGGCTTCTGACCGACGGCGAATAGGTGCCGTCCGACTCGGCCTGCCGGATCGTGTCCGCGACGATCGTCGCTATCTCGCGTACGGCCTCCACGTGCAGCTTCAGCACCGCGCGGTTGATCTCGAGGCGCGCATGCAGGCCGCTGAGCCGCGCACGGAGCGGCTCGCCGAGCCCCGCACGGTCGCCCGGACGCATTGCCCGGCTGAGCTCCAGCAGTGCCTGGCTTTTGCGGTGGTTGAAGTCGTTGAGGTCGATCTTCGCTCGATTCCGCAGCGCCTGCGTCTCGGCCTCGACGACTTCCTCCAGCCGGTCGATCACCTTCTCGACGAAGGCATCCCGTGCCGGACCGCTGTCGTCGAGCGAGCGGCCTGCCGAACCGGCCCACGACGGATTGGCGGGCGCGATGCCACCGACGTCATAACCGCGGGGCCTGGCGGGGCCCGGGTGAGGAAGGGTGAAAGCGTCCGACATTCAGATCAGCTCCGATCCGTTGGTGTCATGTTTCCGACAAGTGCGGGCGCCGTCTTGGCGCCGACGGGCGGCAGGTCGAGATTGGCGAGCGTGCTCTGCAAGGCTGCCGCCGTCCGGGCGAAGTCCGCCGGCGAAGCCTGGCGCACCCGGCCGCCTGCACTCTCCGCGATCTGCTGTGCGACGCCGACTCGGCCGCTCTGCGCAAGCTCGCCGGCCAGCATCTCAGCCATCATCGACTTCCAGACGCTGCCGGCAGTGCCCCGGCCGAATACGCTGTCCGCGTGCTTGGGCAGCATCGACTGGATGAAGCTCTGCAGGACGAAGGCCTCGAATTGGCTCGCCGCATCCGACGCGCCACGCGCCTGGCTGGGCCTGCGGTCCGCCGCCATCTCCGAGACCGGCCGGGCCAACTGCACCGCGGACGCGGTTGCCGGTCCGCCAGGCCGCAAGGGTCGGGCCGACGTGACCTCCGAGGCGACGGCCGCATCGGCCGAGCCATCGATCCGCGCGAGCTTGTCCGCAGCCGCTCGCACCTTGGATGGATCGGCCGCGCGAGCAACGCCGAGGATGATGTCGCCGGGAGGATTGATCGCCAACGTCGTGGCCCACGAATCTGTTGAGTCTCGCGAGCAACTTGCCGCGATAATCTTACGGGAGCCTTGCGCTGCTCCGACGCAGGAAGTGCTCGATCGTGTCCATCAGCTCTTGCTGCGCATCGGCCCTTGCCTCCTGCAGCTCGATGCTGGCGCTCAAGCGCTCGGCGAGCTTCGCCTGCCCCGACTGCTCCGCCGTCCTTCGCGACTGGACATCCCGCTCTACGGCGACACGCGCCGATTCCTCCGACAGCAACCGGAGCCGCGTGGCCATGGTGTCGATGAACAGCCCATGCAGCGCTTCGTCGTCATTGAGCGCTCTGATCAGCTCTGCCTGCGTTGCCTCGAGCTCGGCGAGCCTGTTCTGCAGCTCAGCCAGCTTCCAGGTCTCGATCCGCTGCAGCTGCAGCTGAACGCTGAGAATGCGGCTGGCCTTCTCCGCTCGGGCGCTCATCGCATCATCCCGTTGCCAGCCAGTCGGAGAAGCTCGAGATGAACAGGCGCAAGAACTCGCCGATCGTGAAGTAGAGCAGGAACATGCCGCCGGCGATCACGAACGGCAGCGAGATGAAGTAGACCGGGATCTGCGGCGTCAGCTTGTTGGCGACGCCGAACATCAGGTTGACGACGATCGAGTAGACGATGAACGGCGCACTGAGCTGCAGGGCAAGCACGAACGTCTCCGTCAACGCGTCCGCAACCTGGTCGAGCCCCAGCCCTCCGCCGGTCTCCGAGACGGGCACCACTGCGTAGGAGGAGACCAACGCCCGTAACACCTCCCAATGCTGGTCGGTCGCAAAGATCAGCACGGTCGCCGTGAGGGTGATCAGGCTGGCGAACGGCGGATTGGGCTCGGCATCCTCGATCGGCGTGCCGGGAAGGTTGCCGTAGCCGGCGAACGATGCGGCCGATACCGCCATGAACTGCAGGGCAAGGAAGAACAGCCGGCCGATCAGCCCGATCAACCCGCCGACCAGCAGCTCCGCAACGATGAGCTGCAGCGTCCTGACCGGCGACAGGTCCGGCAGCGCGACCTGCAGCTTGGGCAACAGCAGCGGCGAAAGCGCCAGCGTGACGGCAACTGCAAGGAACAGACGGACCTGGACCGGCACGCGCGTGGTCGAGAACCCCGGCATCAGCATCAGGCATCCGCCGACCCGGCAGAAGATCAGGAACGTCAGGAGCACCGTATCGGCGGTGATCGGTATCAAGAGATCGTCCCGAGCGACTTGATCTGCACACCGCGCGCGACTTCCACGTGCGAAAGCACCGGCAGCGTCGCGAACAGCCGCTCCGTTACCATCCGCACGTAGGGCCGCGCATCGGGCGCTGCCACCAGCACGAAGCTGTGGCCCTGATCCATGTGCGCGCGGATCGCCTTCGTCGCCTCGGCCCCGAACTGCTCGATCAGGCGCGGATCGATGTCGAACTCGATGACATCGCCCTTCTGATCGCGCTTCAGGCTCTGGTGGAACGCGAGATCCCAGCGGTTGCCGAGGCGCAGCACCTTGAGCGCGCCGCCGTCCGAGAGGTCGCCGCAGATCTGCTGGGCTAGCCGCATGCGTACGTGCTCGGCAAGCTGCTCGGCCCGGCGCACGTGCGGCGCGATCTCGGCGATTGCCTCGAGCACCAGATGCAGGTTGCGGATCGAGATGCGCTCCGCCAGCAGCAGCTTCAGCACGGCCTGCAGCCCGGAGTAGGAGATCTGCGACGGCGTGATCTCGTCGATCAGTCTCCGGTACTCGGGCTCGAGCCGGTCGAACAGCCCGCGCATGTCCTTGTAGGAAAGCAGCTGCGCCAGGTTGTTGCGGATCACCTCGCCGAGATGCGTCAGCAGCACCGACATATTGTCGACCGCCGTGAAGCCTTCGCGCTTGACGTTGTTGAGGAATGCCTCCGAGACCCACACTGCCTTCATGCCGAACGCCGGCTCGCGCGCCTCATCGCCCGGCACATCCGGCCGCGGGCCGTCGCCGACGATGACGAGCACATCGCCGATCCTGAGCTCCTCGCTCGCCACAACCGTTCCGTGGATCCTGATCTGGTAGCTTTTCGGTGGCACGGAGAGATCGTCGCTGAGCTTGATCTCGGGCACCACGAATCCATATTGCTTGGCGAACTTCCGCCGCATCTTGGCAACCCGCTGCGCCAGCTCGCCGTGCGCAGGTAGCAACGCGCTCGAGAGCTGCTTACCGAGGCAAAGCTCGATCTCCGCCGTCCTGAGCGACTCCCGGACCGACTGGCGAACCTCCTCCTCGGCTGCCTGCTTCGCCTCCAGCGCCTTCGCCTCCTCGAT
>JBIOVC010000268.1:0-8790 GCA_044867545.1 Hyphomicrobiaceae bacterium
CAATCTCGAGGGTTGGACATGCTGCCTTGATCGCATCCGATTAGTGAAGGCAGTTTACGGTCGCTGAAGGGACCGTCACTCGTCGGCGATGATCCTGCAGCGCCTCGATGAGATGCCGAGCTCGATATGGTCGCCGGGTTCCGGAATGACGGCATCATCGGAGCGGATCGGGACGGTGATGACTCGGCCGCCGACGTTAAGACGGCAGTCCACCAGGAGCTCCGCGCCGAAGAAGGCTACGCGCTCAACCTCGGCCGGCAACCTGTTCTCATCGCCGGGCCGCGGCCCGAGGTGCACGTGCTCGGGCCGAATGGAAAGGCCATATCGGTGCGTGGAGTCGGGCTTGGCCGTTGACCTCGCGAGGAGCGTGAGGCCCTCGTCGGTGACAAATTGCGCCTGCTCGCCGCTCGCCTGAGATTCCAGGCGGCCCGAGAACCAAAGCGACTGTCCGATGAACTGGGCGACAAAGCGCGTGGCCGGCTCCTCGTAGACTTCGCGCGCGGTCCCGACCTGCACGATCCTGCCCTTGTTCATCACCGCGATGCGGTCGGCGAGGCCGATCGCCTCGGCTTGGTCATGGGTCACCACCAGCGTCGTCATGCCGACGGTGCGCAGTATCTCCTGCAGCTCTGCCCGCAACGTCTCACGCAGCTTGGCGTCCAAGTTGGAAAGCGGCTCGTCGAGCAGCAGCAGCTTGGGCGATATGGCGAGGGCGCGCGCCAATGCCACTCGCTGCTGCTGGCCGCCGCTGAGCGAGGCCGGCCGGCGGTCGTCGAGGCCCTCAAGACGAACCAGGCGCAACAGCTCGTGGCGACGCGCATCACGGTCCGCCTTCGACCTACCGCGCTGACGCATGCCGTAATCGATGTTGGCAGCAACCGTCATGTGCGGAAACAGGGCGTAGTCCTGGAACACCAGGCCGATGTCGCGCCGGTAGGGCGGCAGATCGACTAGGTCGTGCGCGCCGATGGCGATGCGGCCAGTGTCGGGCTGCTCGAACCCGGCGATCAGCCGCAGCGTCGTCGTCTTGCCGCAGCCGGAGGGGCCGAGCAGCGCGATGATCTCGCCCTCAGCCACCTTGAGCGAGACATGGTCGACCGCCACATGCTCGCCGAACCGCTTGACGAGGCCTGCGAGCTCGAGCCCCACGGGTTTCATTCGCGATAGATTCCCTGCCCGACGACCCGATCGAGCCCGACGGTCTGGTCGAGAAAGAACACGATCAGGATGGTGACAGCGGCGAAGACGGTGGAGACCGCAGCCACGGTCAGGTTGAGGTTCGCGCGCATCTCGGCGACTAGAGCGATCGGCAGCGTCTGCGTGAAGGCGTCGGAGAGGAACAGGCTGACCGCCACCTCATCGAAGCTCAAGACGAACGACAGCAGAGCCCCGGCGACGATGCCGGTCCGCGCCAGGGGCAGCGTGATGTCGAGGAAGGCGCGCCACTCCGGCGCCCCGAGCGAGACTGCCGCCTCGATGAGGTTGCGCCGGATGCCGACGAGGCTCGCCAGCGTCGCGCGGACGGTGAAGGGGATGGTGATGATCACGTGACCCATGATCAGCCGCGTGAAGGCATCGAACACCTGAATGGCGGAGGCAAACCCCAGGATCGAGAAGCCGATGACCACGGTCGGCACGAACTTGGGGGACAGGAACAGCGTCTCGAGCATGCCGCGGGCGCGCCATTGAGACGCGGCCAGCACATAGGCGATGCACGCGCCCGCCGCCGTCGAGATGAGCGTCGACAGCGCGGCGAGCTTCAGGCTGGTGACGAGACCGTCGAGATAGGTCGGGTTCTCGAGGAAGCTCCGGTACCAGCGCAGCGAGAAGCGGGTCGGCGGGAAGGCGCCCAGGAACTGCCGATCATCGAAGGAAAGGAGGACGGAAGTCGCGATCGGCAGAATGAGGAACAGCACGACTACCGCGAGCAGCAGCCAGAATGCGATGCGGGCGAGCTGGTCGAGCAATGCCGACCAGCTGGCGCTGATGGGCGTCATGACCGCACTTCCGTTGGCGTGAACCGCCGCACGATCGCGGACATGGCGTACACGACCGCGCCGGCAAGCAGGAACATGATGATGCCGATGGCGGCCCCGCTCGGGTAGTTGGCGACGTCGGAGAGGCGTACGTACATCAGGTTGGTGGTGAACAGCACGATGCCGCGGCCGAGGATCAGCGGGACCACGAAATTGCTGATGCACATGGCAAAGCTGATCATGAAGGCCGACACGAGCCCGGGCATGGCTAGCGGCAGGGTCACGGTGAACGCGGCACGCCAAGCGGGCGCCCCGAGCGAGGCGGCCGCCTCCTCGATCCGGAGGCTGATGTTCTGGAAGGTGCCGACCAGGATCAGCGCCGCCATCGGCAGCACGAAGTGCAGGAGCCCGATCGAGACCTGGATCGCCGCATAGCCGGCGCTGCGGGCCGGCACGCCGATAAGCGTGCCGAAGAAAGCAAGCGGCCCGAGCGAGCCCCACGTCATTTGGATGGCATAGAGCCGCGCGACCAGACTCATGAACAGGAGCCCGATCAATAGCCCGAAGATGAGCACCCGCACTGCCCGCCGCCTAGTCCGTGCCGCCTGCCAGGCGAGCGGGGCTCCGAGCAGGACGGCCAGCGCGCTGACGATGAAGCCGATGCGGAAGGTATCCCAGAAATAGAACGCGTAGGCCGGCTCGATGAGCTCGGTGTAGTTGGCGAGCGTCCAGCCGCCGCCTGAGCCTGCGCGACCGGGGATGAACGGGCGGAGGCTCTCGATCGCCATCAGGCCGATCGGGGCGATCAGAAGCCCGACGATGATCAGGAGCCCCGGCGCCAGCAGCACCCAGTGGAACACCTGCGCCCGCTGCATCGGCAAAGCCTTCGCGGTCACGACCGCCGGATGAGCGGTACGATCTCCTGCTCCCAGCGTTTTGCCCAGCCATCGACCTGGGTCGACATGTACTCGAAGTCGGCGATGTAGGCGTACTGCGCCAGCTCGTCGGGCTTGTAGAACACGTCGGCAATATCGGGATTTGCCTTGGCTTTCGGATTGGTCGGCCCTTCGCCGAGCGGCCAGTTGTACTGCTCGTTGATCTCGGGCGTCGCGAAGTGATTGGCCAGCCTCTTGGCGGCCGCGACCTTCTTTGGATCATCGCTCTTGATGACGGCGAAGCCTTCGTTGAACAGGAAACCCTTGTTGTCCTTGATGCGACTCATGATCTGGACCGGGAACTGCTTGCGCACCTGCGTCCAGGCGCCGATGTTGAAGAAGGCGACCGAGGTCTCGCCCGAGCTCATGGCGTTGATGAACTCGGAGTTGTTGTTGATCACGCGGCCGATCTGGCCCTTCTCGGCAAGCTCCTTCAGGAACTGCCAGCCGGGCTCGATGTTGCGCTCGTTGCCGCCCCGCTGGATCGCGAGCGTCAGCATCAACAGACCGGTGAGGTTGACCGGGAAGGGCACGCACAGCTTGCCTTTGAAGCGGGGCTCGAGCAGCTGCTCGATCGACTCGATCGGCTTGTCGACGAGATCGGACCGGTAGCCCCAGAACGCGCCGGCAGTGGAGAGGGGTACGCTCATCAGCCGCCCGGCCGCATCCTTCTGGAAGAACACCGGCGGGATGTCCTTGAGTGCCGGCATTTCGTCCAGCGTCACCGGCTCGACCCATCCTTCCTTGATCATGGCGCGGAAGACCGGATCCCAGCCCGAGATCAGATTGTAGTTCACGCGCGGCCACTGCGGCCTGATCTTGGCGACGATCGCCATGGCGCCGCCTGCGTGCAGCTCCCAGGCAACCTTGTCGCCGGTCTTTGCGACATAGGCGTCGACGATCTTGCGCGACACCTCGATCCAGGCTGCGCCCCACATCACGACCAGCAATTGCTCGCCCTGCTGGGCCTGCACGAGGCGAACCGAGCCAAGGGGCAAAGTGCTGCCAAGGCCGGCAATTGCCGAAAGCCTCAGCAGAGTCCGTCGCGACATCCCACCGATCATGAACTGCGCTCTCCTCAACAAAGCTGCGCTACCAGGCCTGTTTCGCGCCAGGAATATTTTACGCTATACAGGAAACTGTCCGCGAAGTTGCATTTCCCATGCCAAACGAGGCAGCCATGGATTTCGATCTGGTTCTCGAGGGCGCGATTGTTCTCACCGGCGATCCCGCGCGGCCGGCGATCCACGACGGCGTTGTCGCCGTCACCGGCAATCGCATCGCCCTCGTCGGTGAGCGCCGGGAGCTGCCGGGGGAGATTCACACCGGACGCCGGCTGAAGCTCAGTGGACGCGTCATCACGCCGGGTTTCGTCAATGTGCACACGCATGCCGTGCTGTCGCTGATGCGCGGCATCGCACTCGATATGGGATTCGCGCCGGCCTATACGCGCGGCGTCCCCCATGGTCACGACATCTCCGAGGAGGAAGCGGTCGCGCTCGCCCGATTGGGCGCGCTCGAAGCGCTCTCCTTCGGCTCGACCGTGATGGTGGACAGCTATGTGCACGCGCATGTCACGCTGCCGGCGATGGCGGAGCTCGGCTTGCGCGTGTGGTCGTGCACCCGCTTCCACGACGTGGATTTCGCCCAAGTGCACGAGGACGTCTGGCGCCACGATCCGGCGATCGGCGAGGCCAGCATCGCGGCGACGCTCGCGCTGATGGCGAAGCACCACGGCGGCAGCGGCGGGCGAACGTACGTGATGCTGGCGCCGCACGCGCCCGACACGTGCTCGGACGAGTTGCTCGGTAAGGTGGCAGCCCTCTCTCGCGAGACCGGACTGCGGGTATGGACGCACCTGTCGCAGAGCAAGCTCGAGAACAGCGTGATCCGAAAGAGGAGCGGCTCGACGCCGACCGAGCTTTTCGAGCGCGTAGGGCTCCTGAACGAGCGGCTCATCGCTGCGCATTGCATCCATCTGACCGACGACGACATCGCGCGCATTGCGGCGTCAGGCATGACGGTTGCGCATGTTCCCAAGGGAAACGCCACCGGCGGCTCGATGGCACCGACGCCCAAGCTCAAGCAAGCCGGCGCCCGTATCGCGCTCGCAACCGACAACCTCACCCAGGACATGACCGAGGCCATGCGCTGGGCCCTGGCGGTGGCGCGCGTCCAGCTCGGCTCGGTATCGGCCGACTGGCAGCCCAAGGATGCGTTCGCCATGGCCACCATCAACGGCGCCGAGGCCTTGGGCGTGGCGCACGAGATCGGCCGTCTCGCGCCGGGCTATCTCGCCGACTTCGTGGTGTTCGACTTTCGCCGCCCTCACCTGACCCCACTGCTCGATCCGCTCGGCACGCTGGTGCACGATGCGTGCGGACGTGATGTCGAGCACGTCTTTGTCGACGGGCGACAGGTCGTGGCCGCCGGGAAGCCGACCATGGCCAGCGCTTCGCGCATCCGCGCGGAAGCGCAGAAGGCGGCCGAGTCTCTGTGGGCGCGGGCGCGCTCGGCCGGGTCATGAGGGATCGGGTGCGAACTGCGCCGCCACCCAGTCGAGGAGCCCGCGATCGCACCCGCGCGGCGCAATCAGCGAGAGTCCGATAGGACAGCCGTCCATCACTCCGACGGGCAGGGTGATCTGCGGCAGGCGGGCGAGACCCGCAATCGACAGCAAGGCGAAGGCGCGGGCACGGAATGCGTCGAGCTCCGCCGGCGGCGTCGCAAGCCTCGGGGCGATGCCGGGCGACGTCGGCAGGCATAGCAGAGCATCGTCGCCGAGCAGCATCTTCATGTGGCGGGCGACCGCCTCGCGCTCGGGCTTCGCCTTCTCGATCTCGGCCGCGTCGATCATGCGCGTCCATTGGAAGCGCTCGCGGATGCCGGGGCCGAATGTCGGATTGTGCCGGTCGATCCACGCCCCGTGGTTGGCTCTGATCTCGGCACCCTGCAGCAAGCCGATGAGAGCGGCCCAGGCGTGGGGCTCTCCGGTGTAGACAGGATTCTCCTCGACCGCGTCAAAGGCCGTCTTCACCTTCGCCAGGCCCGCAGCGAGCGCGCTCCTGACCTCTTCGCCGGCACCGGCAAAGGCCCTCGCGGCGATGAGCAGGCGCCTCGGCCGGAACGGAGGCGCCGGCGGCAGCAGCACCTCGCCGACGCGCCGCATCGTGGCGGCGTCGCACGCAAACCAGCCGACAGTGTCGAAGCCCGCCGCCAGCGGCACCACCCCGTCGGCCGCGACGAGGCCGTGGCTGGTGCGGATACCGTAGATGCCGCAATAGCTGGCGGGGAGACGAATCGAGCCGCCGCAATCGGTGCCAAGCGCGAAGTCGACGAGCCCGCCGGCGACCGCCGCGGCCGACCCGCTCGAGGATCCTCCGGGAATGCGCCCCGGTGCCTTCGGGTTCACGGGCGTGCCGTAGTGGACGTTCTCGCCGTTCAGGCTGTAGGCCATCTCGTCCATCTCGGTCTTGCCGGCGAGGCGCGCGCCGTTATCGAGCAGACGCTGCACCGAGGACGCGGTGTGGGCGGCCGGCGGGTGGGTCGCAAGCCACAGCGGATGCCCGTTGCCCGTGCGGTGGCCGGCGACGTCGAAGCAGTCCTTGGCGGCGAAGTCGAGGCCGAGCAGCGGGCCCGCTCCGCTGCCGGCGAGCGATACCTCGTCATGCTTGCAGAAGGCGTTGAGGGGATCGTGCATCGGATCAGGCAGGCCTGTGCAGCTCGGCGGGACTGCGGCTCACTGTCTTGCGCCCACGCTTGAAGGCGTAGAGCACCGGGGCAAGCTCGCCGACCGCCGCTTCGGGCTCGGTTGCATCGAGCACCACGAGATCGGCCGGGCTGCCGACGGCAATGCCGTAGTCCTTCAGCCGCAACAGCCGCGCCGACCGGCTGGTGATCATGTCGAAGCAGGTCTTCATGTCCGCGCGCTTTCCGACCTGGCAGATGTTGGCATAGAGGTTCGCCATGCGGATAAGCGAGCAGTCGCCGAACGGCGTGAACGGGTTCAGCACGTTGTTGGTGGAGAGCGAGCAGTTGACGCCCGCCTGGACCAGCTTGTGCGCCGGCACTACGCCGCGCGTCGCGTTGTGGTCGTGGGTGTGATGGCGGCCCATCAGGTAGAGGTCGGTCGAGGGCAGCACCGTCAGCGCAACTCCGGCGTCCGCAAGCCTCTTTGCCATCGCCTCGAACTTGTCCATCGGCAGACTCGTCGCCTTGGTCACGTGGCCGATCGCGACGCGCCCACCATACTGATACTGCTCGGTGCGGCGGCAGACGTGCTCCACGTCCATGCCATCCGCGGTGGGGCCGAAGTCGAGATGCATGTCGACGTCGACATCGAACTCGCGCGCCATCTCGAACACACGGTCGATCTGGCCGGGCGGGTCCTTGTCGGTATAGGGAGCGGCGCCGACCACCCGACAGCCGCGCTTCAACGCCTCGACCATCAGCTCGTCGGTGCCCGGATTGTTGAGCAGCCCTTCCTGCGGGAAAACGCAGATCTCTACATCGATCGCCCAGGCATACTCCTTGATCAGCGGCAGCACGCCCTCGAGCCCGCGCAGGCCGACGCCGGGATCGACCTCCAAATGCGTGCGCATGTGGGTGGTGCCTTGCAGGATCGCCTTCTCCAGCGTGCGGGTCGCGCGGGCGTGAACATCCTCGGGCGTGAAGGCGGCCTTCGCCCTGGCGGCCTCGCCGATCGCCTCCTCGAGGTCGCCGCGCTCTGAGGTGCAGCGGTCGAGGATGCAAGACTTGTCGAGATGAATGTGGGTCTCGACGAAGCCACCACAAACGAGGCGGCCGGCAAGATCGATGGTCTCGCCCTCGGCAGCGAGCGTGGGCTCGATCGCAGCGATCCTGCCGTTCTTGATGCCGATGTCGGCGGCCACCTGCCCGCCGGCCAGTCTCGCGCCCTTCAGAATGAGGTCCATGGTGTCCCGTGCCTTTCCTACGCAAAACCGCTCATGTGCCGATGCCGATCTGATGCACGCCGAGATAGGCTCCGACCAGCGCGGGGTCGCTGCGCAGCTCGTCGGCAGAGCCCGCATGCTTCAGGGTTCCCGACCGCAGCGCATAGCTGCGGTCGGCGACGGAGAGAGCGAGCCCCGCCATCTGGTCGACGAGCAGGATGGTCAGCCCCTCGTCCCTCAGCTCGGCCAGGAGGTCGTAGAGGTCGGCCAGCAGCTTCGGGGCGAGACCGAGGGAGGGTTCATCGAGCATCAACACGCGTGGCTCGGCGACCAGCCCACGGGCGATCGCGAGCATCTGCTGCTCGCCGCCGGAGAGCAGGCCTGCACGCTGATCGCGGCGCGACCGCAACTGCGGGAAGCGATCGAGCAGCTGCTCGATCCGCTGCGGCAGATCGGCCGGCACCCGTGCATAGGCGCCGAGCCTCAGGTTGTCGACGACGCTGAGCTCCGGGAACACCTGGCGGCCTTCCGGCACCAGCACCAGCCCCGCCCGAACGATGCGGTCGGCGCTCAAGCGCTCGACTGGCCGCCCCAAGAGCTGCACCTCGCCGTCGACCGGCCGGATCAGCCCGCTCAGCGCCCGCATCAGCGTCGACTTGCCGGCGCCGTTGGCGCCGAGCACCGCAACGAGCTCGCCCGCCTCGATCCTCAAATCGATCCCGCGCAGAACCTTCACCGAGCCGTAACCGGCGGAAAGCTCCCTGGCTTCCAGCAGCGTCGAGCGGCCCGGCGCGAGCGCATTCTTGCGGCCGCGATCGGCCGCTTGCTCCTCGCCGAGGTAGGCCTTGAGCACGCGGGGATCGGCGGCGACCTCGGCCGGGGCGCCTTCGGCGATCTTCGTGCCGGCATCGAGCACGACGACATGGTCGGACACGCCCATGACGAGGTCCATGTCGTGCTCGACGA
>JBIOVC010000269.1:0-4116 GCA_044867545.1 Hyphomicrobiaceae bacterium
CGTATCGAAGCGCTTACCCGAGGTCGCCACCACCGTGCCCCTGGCCTCGTCCTTGCGCAGCGCCTCGTCGGGAGTGACCGTGATCCGGCTTCTGAGCGCAATCACCTGCGGGTCCTTGGCGCGCGCGCCGCTGTACTGGGCGATGCCGGCGGCCCGGTCGATGAAGGCGACGGCGGCCGAGTGGCCGATGCTGAACTTCGATTGAAGCCCCGTCTGCGGCTCGGCAATGCCGGTGATCCGCACGGCGAGCGGGTTGACGCGGAGCTCGACGCGCGCGACGGCCGCCAGCGCCAGATCGCTTGAACGGCTGAGCGCGATCATCGCGTCGATCGCCGGATGCAGAACCACGCCGCAGGCGTAAGGCTTGTGGCCGTTGCTTGCGATCTCCCAGCGGCTGCCGAGACCTTCGAGCACCAGCTCCGGCTGCGCGACGGTGCTGTAGATGCGGCAGAACCCGCGCTTGCCCTCGATGATCTCGTCCGAGCTGTCGAAGCCCCGCTCCGCGAGCAGCGCCGCGAGCAGTCCGCTCGACGCGGCGCGGCCGGCATGGAACGACTTCGACATCGTGCCGCGGTTCTGCTGCATGCCGGCGGCCTGAGTAGCGCCGATGCCGACCGCATGCGTCATCCGCTTCTGATCGAGCCCCATCAGCCGGCCGGCCGCCGCGGCGGCAGCGATCGTGCCGAGCGTGCCGGTCAGGTGCCATCCGCCGTCGTGGTGTTTTGGCGAGGCCTTGCCGACGCGCACGCCGGCCTCGAATCCCGCCGCGTAGGCCGCAATCAGCTCCCGGCCAGTAACCGTGCGCGTCTCGGCAAGCGCGAACAGCGCCGGCAGCACGGGCGAGCTGGTATGCAGCACGACGCCGCCCATGTGGGTGTCGTCGAAATCGAGCAGGTGGCCCATCTGCCCGTTGACGAGCGGCGCTTCGATGAGACCGAGCCGCACCCCGCGGCCGATCACGCTCGCGTGCTCGGAGGTGCTCGTCGCCTGGAGCACCGAGAGGAGCGTATCGGCTTCCGGATGGGCGGAGGCGGCGAGCGCGCAGCCGAGCCAGTCGAGCACGCCGCGCCGGCCGGCGTGCACGGCGGCGTCAGGCAGGTCCTCGAACCTGATGCCCGCAAGAAACCGGCATAGGTCCTTGGTGACGTTGAGGCGCAACGGTGCGGCGCCGTATTCCATCCTGCCGCTTCCTTGCTCCGCTCCGGACCCCGCTGCGTCCGCACCACGATCGATCATGGCATAAAAAGCCCGCCGCTGACATGGATCGTCTGGCCCGTGATGTAGCTTGCGGCGGGATTGCAGAGCATCCGGATCACCATCACGACGTCATCGGTCACGCCCTCGCGGCCGACCGGCGGGGTTATTGTCAGCCCGTGACCGGAGGTGGCCGAGCGCTGCCCGCCAATTCTGCCGGGCACCACGCAGTTGACGGTGATGCCCTCGCCGGCGAATTCGGAGGCCAGGCCGCGGGTGAGCCCGACGATCCCCGACTTGCCGGCGCTGACGTGGGCGCGGTGCGGAGCACCGAGGTGGGCGCTTACCCCGCCCATGTTGACGATCCGCCCGTAACGCTGCTTGACCATGTGCCGCAGCGCTTCCCGCGAGCACAGGAAGGTGCCGTCGAGCATGACGTCGAGCACCTCGTGCCACTCCTTGAGCGACATCTCGAGCACCGGCTTCTCCCCGCGGAGCGCGGCGTTGTTGATGAGGATGTCGATGCGCCCGAGCTTCTCTACCGCCGCGCCGATGAGGCCCGCAGCATCGGCCTCCTTGGTTATGTCCGCCTGGTATGCGATCGCCCGCCCGCCCGCCGCCTCGATCTCGCGGGCGACCTGATCGATCTCGGCCTTCCCGCTGCGCGCGTTGACGACCACGGCCGCGCCGTCGGCAGCCAGCGCCAGCGCCATCGCCCTGCCATTGCGCCGGGCCGAGCCGGTGACGACGGCCACCTGGCCATTGAGGGGGCGTTCAGCGGTCAAGGGCGTTCTCCGGTTGAAATGGAATCTCTGATGGAAGGACTGGCGGTCATCGGCATCAGGCCTGAAGCAGAGGGCGCAGCTCCCTTACCGACCTGATGTCGGCGAGCTTCCCGAGAGCGGCGATCAGCCGCTTGGAGCGGTCCTCGCCGATCACCGGCATGATCAGGTCGAGCGCCTTGGCCTCGACCTCCGACTCCGTCATCGGGTTCTCGGGCGTGCCGCGCACCGCCTTGGCATGGTGGCGCAGCCGGCTGCCGGACGTCGTCTCGATCTCGACGATTGCCTGCCGTGCCGGCACCGCCTTTGTGAGCGCGGGGTCCGGCACCAGCTCGATCCTTTGCCGGAACGCAAGCACCGCCGGATCCTTCATGCGGGCGTAGTCGTGCGCCGCCTCGAAGCTGACGCCACCGTCGAGCACGGCGATCGCCGCCAGATGCTCGACGCACACGTCAGGCATGTCCTTGTTGCTGACGATGTGCAGCCGGTCATCCGGCATGATGAGCCGCATCCGCGCCACGTCCTGCGCGCGGACCTTGTGATTCTCGATCAGCGCGACGGTCGCATCGAGCATCGATTGGTTCGGCGAGCCGACACACCACTTCTTGATCCCCGCCGCCATGATCTCGTAGCGCTCGCCGAGTCCGGCGATCAGCTTGGTGGGATCGGGCTTCTCGCCGATCGCAGTGAAGAGGTTGTACTTTCCGGAGAACGGGTCGTCGACGGCCGGCAGCCCGGCCGCCACCATCAGCGCCGCGCTGACGCCGTTGCGGGCGCCCATGCCGCCGAAGTCGAAGGCCTTCTCCACGTGGTGCGCATCGCGCTGCCAGAACTGCACGCCGGAGGCCTGTTGCGCGGCGTACGAGAGTACGTAGCGCACGTGCTGGGCATCGAGCCTGAGGAGGCCGGCCGCCGCCGCCGCGCTGCCGAACAGCGCGCCGAGGCTGTGCGTGCTCTGCTGGGTCGTGTCCGGCCGACTGTAGCCCAGCGAGATATTGAGCCGTGCGCCGACGTCGTAGCCGAGCGCCACCGCGCGCATGAGGTCGGCCCCTCCGAGGTCCTGGCGCTCGGCGACCGCAAGGGCCGCCGGCACGATCGCACAGCCCGGGTGGAAGCGAGCGGCAAGGTGGGAGTCGTCGGTCTCGTCCGCGTGCCCGGACATGCCGTTGGCGAGCGCCGCATTGGCGGCCGGCACGATGTGCGACGTGCCGATCACGATCGCTTCTGCCACGCCGCCGATGGCGGCGACGTAGGGCGCGGCGAGCTTTCCGGCCTTCAGCCGGGAGCCCGAGAGCACCGCGGCGATCGAATCGAGGATGTGCAGCCGGGTCTTCGCCGCGACCGCCTCCGGGAGCGCACGCGCCATCGATCCGGCAATGTATTCCGACAGCGTACGCGCCTCGGCCGATATGGCGTCGCCGCTGGCCCCAGAGCTCATCGTTTCCTCCCTCTCGGCCCGTCGCCTGATTGTCGTTCCGGCCCGCATTTTCGGGCCGAATGCGCGAAGCGAGAGCCCGCATGTAAAGCAAAGTTTTCGGGCATCGCCAACCAATCAATCCATGATCGAGCTTTGTTCCGCCGGTGACAGCGGTGCCGCCCCTCCCGTGCGAGGGTTAATCAGACGGATGGCGTGCTCCGAAAGTGATGGAGGACCCTATGGCTACGGCAGCGGTTGCAGGTCTGGTTCGCAGCGGTACGGCGGGCCGAGGCTCGGTTCTCTCACGGATGGCTGCCGATGTCCGGGCGGTGCTGGCTGCCGCCATGCGGGCCTTTGCTGCACGGCGGCACCAGCTGCAGGCGCTCGATACGTTCGATCGGATCGATGCGCGGACCCTGCGCGACGTCGGGATCGACCGCGGTGCGGTTACGCTGACCGACTGAGTGCCCCGGGTCTTACTCAAATGACGGCAGCGGGTTCGGCCGTGAGCGCTCGAGCGCGTAGCGGACGAGCGCGGCCGAGCGATAGATGCCGTGCACGAACTTGCCGTACGGCATGACCAGGAACAGGGCGAGCACGACGCCGAGGTGGATGGCGAGCAGGATGCCCATCGCCGGCGTTGCCCGGAAAGCGAGCAGCAGAAAGCCGGTCAGGCTCGTAATGAACAACAGCACGAGCAGCCCGGACTCCAGACCGCGCTTG
>JBIOVC010000270.1:0-2928 GCA_044867545.1 Hyphomicrobiaceae bacterium
CTTCCGGCGCCGCTCGAGCCACCGCCGCACCGAGCCGAGGCTGCGCGCCGACAGGTCTCGCGACTGCTCGCTGGCTCTCGTGAACAGCTGGCCGAAGGAGAACTGCGTAGAGAGGATCACCGACAGCGCCATCAGGGTCAGCAGCGCGATGATCGAACCCGTCCGGTTGAGATACTCCGAGAGCCGAGCGCCGAGCCACGTGCCGATCGAGCCGCCGGCGTGGAACCTCTTGCCGGCCACTTCCGCGCTCCCCAATACCAGGCTCAAGAACGCGCTGGCGCAGCCGAAGAGAAGGGTGAGACCGGCGAACTTCGTGTAGGCGGCCTCGGGCGGCTGACACCAGAAGTAATGCCAGCCCGCTACGGCGATGACGAGCGGGAGCAGATATGACGCGTATCCGAACAGCTGGAAGGACAGCTCGGAGAGAAACGCCCCGACGCGGCCGACGAAGTTCGCCGGAGGACCGCCGGCTTCCGTCGTGAAGAACCAGACAGGATCGGTCGGCTCGTAGGTCACGAGCGCGATCAGCCAGATGAGCGCGATCCCGAACAGCGCGACCCCGGCGAACTCGCTGATGCGACGCGACAGGGTGGACTCAGCCATTAGATCTCCATGAGGACGGGCAGCACGAGCGGCCGGCGGCCCGAACGTTTCTTGAAGAACCGCCGCAGCTCGCCGCGCAGCTTCTCGGTCATCAATCCCTGGTCGGTGCGTTCCTCGACGCTCGACCCTTCGATGCACTCGGCGACTACACTGGAGGCATCTTTGAACATCGATACCGCTTCACCTTCTGCCACGACGAAGCCGCGCGCCACCATCTCCGGGTCGCCGACGAGTGCGCCGTTCTGCCTGTTGATCGCCACCACGGCGACGATCACGCCGTCACCGGCCAGGTGGCGCCGGTCGCGGAGGACCTCATCGCCGACTTCGCCGATTCGCGTCACATCGATCAGCACACGACCGGCCGGCGCCTTCTCCGCGATGCGCGCGCCGCGGTGGTCGAACTGGATCACGTCGCCATTCTCCGCAAGCAGCACCTGCAGCTTCGGCTCGAGGCCGCCCATCACGCGCTGCGCCACGCGCGCATGCTGCGAGAGCTGCCGGTACTCGCCGTGAATGGGAACGAAGTAGCGGGGTCTGACGAGCGAGAGCACCAGCTTCAGCTCTTCGGCGCTTCCGTGGCCGGATACGTGCACGTGCTTGATCGAGTCGGTCACCACGTCCGCGCCGCGCCGTGCCACGTGGCTCATCGTGCGGGCGATCGCCTTTTCGTTGCCGGGAATGGCGCGGGCCGAGAAGACGACGGTGTCGTCCGGCCCGAGCCGCACGAAGCGGTGATCGTCGATTGAGATGCGCGGCAGCGCCGCCTGCGGCTCGCCCTGCGATCCCGTCGCGACGCACAGCACGTCCTGCGAGGCGTAGCCCGGCACGTCGGAGTCGCGGATCTGGACGCCCGAGGGAACGTGGAGGAATCCGAGGCGCTGTGCAATCTCGGCGTTCTTGACCATGCTCCGGCCGACGAACGCGACGCGCCGGTCGAATTGCACCGCCAGGTCCACGAGGATCTGCATGCGGTACACGCTCGACGAGAAGGTCGCCACCACGAGCTTGCCCTGCGTGCTGGTGAACAGTTCCTCGAACGCGTCGATGACCTCGATTTCCGGTCCGGTAAAGCCTTTGCGATCGATATTGGTGCTGTCGGCGAAAAGGGCCAGCACGCCGCGCTGGCCGAGCTCCGCAAAGCGGTGGAGATCGAAGTGCTCGCCGTCGATCGGCGTCTGATCGATCTTGAAGTCGCCGGTGTGCACGACGAGCCCGGCGGGCGTCGTGATCGCCAGCGCGACGCAGTCGGGCATGCTGTGCGTCACGCGGATGAATTCCACGGTGAACGGGCCGATCGTCACTACATCGCGCGGCTTGACCGTTTTCAGCCGGTTGCCGGGATCGATCGCATGTTCTTCGAGCTTGGGCTCGACGAGCGCGAGCGTCATCGCCGTGCCGTAGACCGGACCGTCGAAGAGCGGCAGCACGTGGGGCACCGCGCCGATGTGATCCTCGTGGCCGTGAGTCAGCACGAGCGCCTTGACGCGGTTGCGCCGCGCTTCGACGTAGGTCAGGTCCGGAATGATCAGATCGACGCCGAGCTGATCCGGCTCGGGAAACATGACGCCGGCGTCGATGAGGATGGTCGTCTCCTCCCAGGAGACGGCCATCATGTTCATGCCGAACTCGCCGAGGCCCCCGAGCGGGACGACCTCCAGCGTGGCAGGAGACACAAAGGGTACGGCCGACTGAGTCATCTAAGCCCAGCAACCCAGCAACAGGTAAGGGCGCGTCCGTGGACCCGCCTCGCCGGTCCGAGGACGCCGCCTACACTTGGTCAACCGGGTCAGTCGCCCGGGCGGGCGCCGACGCGGGTCCCCGACACGCTGAACGTATCGGACTCAGGCGGCTGGGAACGCCTGACCCTCGGTGTGTGTGGGGAGCAACCCTAACGTCGGCCCCTGCACGCCCAAGGGTAAAAACCGGGTAGGCTCAACAACTTCCGGCGAAAACTATAGCACAGCCCGCGACAGCCGAGCCATCTCGTCGACGGTCAATGTTTCAGGGCGCCGCAGCGGACTAAGGCCCGCTTCATCAACAATTTGCTTGGCCGTTCGGCCGAAGGAGGAAGCGACAGGACCGAGAGCATTCAGCAGCGTCTTGCGGCGGTGTAGAAACACGCCGCGGACCAGCCGCTCCCACGTTTTCCGATCCCCAACGTCGGCCAGCGGAGGCCGGAAGCCAAGGCGCACAAGGGCCGACAGCACTTTGGGCGGGGGGCGAAACGCGCCGGCCGGAAGTGTCAGGAGACGATCGACATCCGCCAGCAACGCCACCTGAACGGCGAGCGTGCCGTAGTCCGCGCCGCCTGGCCTGGCCGCCAGA
>JBIOVC010000271.1:0-2510 GCA_044867545.1 Hyphomicrobiaceae bacterium
CCCGCCCGACGTGGCGATGCTGCAGGTCATATCGACCTTGAGGTCGGCGCGTTTCGCCTTTTGGCCGCCGATGCTGACCTCGGTCCGCGAGCCGGACACCTGGGCCTTGACCATCTTTCCATCGGCCTGCTTCAGCACCAGCTCGCGGCCTTCACCGATCACCTCCGCGAGCTTTCCCTTGATCTCGGCGGCGGACTCGGTGCGCTCCAGCACATCCTTCAGCAAGGCGATGGCCTCCGGCGGCTGGCTGAGCGCCTCCTTGACCAGCGTCGCAACGGTATCGCCGATGGCCGGATCGAGCGGGATCTGCGCCTTGCTAGCCTTCTCCTGCAGCTCCGGGTCGGCCAGTGCCTTGCGATAGGCGGCGCGCAACGCCTCCAGACGATCCGCCGGAATGTCGGCCGGGCCGACAGTGAGGCGGGCGACCTCGCCCTGCGACTTGATGAGCGCGATCAGCGGCTTTGCCTTCGGGTCGGTGATGAGCTGGTCGAGCTGGGGTGTTCCCTTGCCGCCGATGTGCGCGATGATGCGGGCGTAGCCGTCCTTCACGAACGGCTCGTAGCTCGAGACCGACCCGATCACGCCTTCGATCTCGCCGCGGCGCATTGCCAGGCGGTCATCGCTGCCGCTGTACCCGGTCAGCACCTCGACTGGGAGCTTCAGCATATTGGAGAGGATCGTCGTCTCGATGTAGGACGAGCTGCCGATGCCGGAGACCGCGAACTTGACCTTCCCTGAGCTCTTGCGCAGGTCGTCGAAGGTCTTGATCGGCGACTGCTGGGCGATGATCACGATGCGCGAGTCGGAAGCCGCCTTTCCGATCCACGACATCTTGGTCAGATCGAAACGTACGCCCTGGTGGCTGATGAGCTGATTGTAGATCAGCCCGGTATTGAAGATGCCAATCGTCAGACCGTCGGGCTTGGCGGCGGCGATCGTGTTCGCACCGATCAGATGCCCCGCGCCCGGTACGTTCTTGACCACGAACGTCGAGCCCGGCAGGTGCCGCTGCATGTACTCGGCGACCAGCCGCCCATAGAGGTCGTACCCGCCGCCTGGCGCGGTCGCGATGATGTAGGTGATCGTCTTGCCCTTGAAGAACTCGGCCCCGTCGGCGAGCGCCTGTGTTGCCGTGAGCAAGCCGGCGAGCGCAATGCCGAGCACGGTGGGCGCCGTTCTTACCGATGCCTTCATTGTGACCTCCCTGACTGCCGCCGGGGTCGTTGGTCCCGCGATCCGATGCCCCGGAATCGCGGTGCCCTGGCGGTGCCCGGGACCCTAGCACGGGTATCGCTTGCCTCAATAGCGGCGGATATCGCGCGGGGCCGTGCCGGTCTGGCGCAGCATGGGCCGGTGAACTAGCGTGATGGCATCCTTCGGCGGAGCAGGAAGGGGAGGCGGTAACCGATGGCATATTCGAGCTGGCGCGGGCTTGTCGGCCTCATCAAGCCGACCATGCGTCCGGGCTCTCTCGAGGAGCTCATTCGCATGCTGCCCGAGGGGATCGGCGTGCTGCCGCTCTTCCTCGACATCAAGGAGGGGACGGCCACCGAGTTCAAGCGCTCGGCCGCCCCCTACGAGCCGCTCATAGGCAAGCTCGCCGAGCAGGGCTGCGACCTTATCCATCCCGAGGGCGGGCCGCCGTTCATGATGCTCGGCTGGAAGGGCGAGGCCGAGCTGCTCCAGGCCTGGGAGAAGAAGTACCGGGTGCCGCTCTTCACCTCGGGCACCAATCATGTCCGTGCCATGCGCGCACTGAAGGTGAAGAGGTTCGTCGGCGTCACCTACTTTACCGGCAAGATCAACAATGTGTTCGCCGATTACTTCACCGCGGCCGGCTTCGAGGTGCTGGCGATGGCGGGCCTGCCTGTGGCCTTCGACAAGGTCGGCCAGCTCTCGCCGCACGATGTCTATGCGCACGTAAAGCGCACGTTTCTCGAGCATCGCAACGCCGAGGCGATCTACATGCTGGGCTCGGGCTGGCGGGTGCTCCCCGTGATCGAGCTGCTGGAGCAGGACCTCGGCGTGCCGGTCGTCCATCCGGTGCCAGCCCGCTGCTGGGAGATTCAGCGTCGCCTGTCGATCAGGCAGCCCGTCGCCGGCTACGGCAGATTGCTGGCCGGGATGATCGACGGCTGACGTCGGCTTCGAAGCCGTCAAATCTCGAGAAGGTGCCCCTGAAAGCGCGAGGCCGGCCGGGAGGTCGCGAAGTGGTTGTGTGCGCTCGCCGGGAATGATAGCGACATCCGCGAGCGGCAAGGTTGAGGAAACGGGTATGAGGTGGATTTGAGATGAGCAAGACGAACAAGAACTACCGGGGCTGGCAATCCGACGTCATCGTCGACCTGATCAAGCAGTACAATTTCCCCTACATCTCGCTGAACCCCGGAGCCTCGTTCCGCGGCCTGCACGACAGCCTCGTCAACTACGGCGGCAACGACCCGCAGATGCTCCTCTGCAACCACGAGGAGATCGCGGTGCAGATCGCGCACGGCTATGCCAAGGCCTCC
>JBIOVC010000272.1:0-3364 GCA_044867545.1 Hyphomicrobiaceae bacterium
CTCGGCCTCAGCCTGGTGGCAGCCGTCGCCCGCATGCATGGCGGCTCTGTGCGCCTGGAGGACAATGTGCCTGGATTGAAGGCAGTTCTCTCCATTCCGATACGTCGCTCTGTGTCGGTCCCATTGCATCCATAGGGCAATGCCCGCGAGCGTGGGCGGTTAGGCCTCTTTCTTGCCTCTTTCTTGCTGTGCCTCGGCTCCGCGCATCGATGTGGCACGCGCACCCCGACGAAGAATCCGTCACAGTAGGGTCTCTACGATCATTCGGCATGCACCAAAAGCATTCATTCGAGTTTACAGCACCGGTGAGGGGAAGATGAACCACGCGCCCGATGCCACTGGGACCGGAGGCAGTCGGCCGGCTCTCTCCCGCAGGATGGCATTGACGGTTCTAACCGGTGGCATGCTCTCCATCGGCGTGCCGGCTCCACGACGGGAGATGCGCCCGACAGGCGATATCGTCATTGTCGACGGCTGGGTGCTGCGGATTGGCGATCTCGAGGGGATCCCGGGCGTTGCTTATTGATGCTGAGAAGCTTGGCGGGGAAGACTTTCCCAGCAACGTGTTCGACGTATGCATCGTGGGGGCAGGGCCGGCGGGGATCACGCTTGCGCGCGCCCTGGGCCAAAAAGGCTGGCGCGTCGGCCTGATGGAGGGCGGTGGCCTCGTGTCGAGCGAGGAGTCGCAGAGCCTCTACCTGGGCTCCAGCACCGGGGTGGAGTATCCGGTGCACTCGGCCCGGCTGCGCTATCTCGGCGGCACCTCCAACCATTGGACTGGAGAGACACTGCCGCTCGCCGAGCGCGACTTCGAGGCGCTGCCCTACCATCCGCTGAACGCATGGCCGATCAGGCGCGCCGACCTGGACCCCTATGCGCGGCGTGCCGCCGAGATTCTCGACCTTGCCCCGGCCGACGAGCTACCCGATATCTTCAACGGGCATGACGACGCCCTGGTGCCCGTCGTCCGTGTGATGAGCGCGCCGACGAGGTTCGGGCAAAAATACCGGCGCGAGCTCATCCGATCTGAGCCGATCCGGCTTTGCATCAACGCCAACCTGATCGACATCGAGCTCGATGAGGGCCTCAAGTCGGTCTCGCAGCTCTCATTCCGCTCGCATGCGCGCACGCAGCCCTTCAAGGTACGCGCGCGCCGCTATGTGCTCTGCTGCGGCGGGCTGGAGAACGCGCGCATCCTGCTCAACGCCGATCGGCAAATACCGCCGGGGATCGGAAACGAGCGGGATCTTGTCGGTCGCTTCTTTAGCGAGCACATCGACGTTTCGCTCGGCCAAGCCATCCTGGCGACCATCCCGGCCGATGGCGCCGACTACATGCCAAGCGACGCTTCGATGCGATCCCATCGATGTCTCAGCTACATCGTGACGATCGATCCTCTTCGCCAGGTGGCCTCTCCGGCCGAACGCAAGAGAACGTTTCGCGAGCGGCTGCGCCGGGCGTTGCAAGCGGACCGGGCCGCCGATTTCGATGCCGAGGTGACGGTCGCCGTTCAGCAATCGGCAAACCGAGACAGCCGCGTGACACTTGCCAAGACCAGAGATCGCCTGGGGATGCAGAGCATATCGCTCAACTGGGCCCTATCCGATCTCGACCTGCATACCATCCGCACGGCAGCGCTCGAGATCGGGCGAGCCCTGGCTCAGCACAATGTCGGGCGGTTGCAGCTTGCCCGTTATCTCGATGCGGGCATCGAGGCTATTTCCAAGGAGTGCGTGGGGCAAGGTCACCACATGTGCAGCACGCGCATGAGCGACAGACCGATGACCGGGGTCGTCAACCGCGACTGCCGCCTGCACGGCGTCGAGAATCTGTACCTTGGCGGCAGCAGCGTCTTCGCCAGCGCGGGAGCGGCCAACCCGACCTATACCATCGTGCAGCTCGCGCTGCGTCTCGCCGACCATCTGGATGGCGAGCTGAGGTGAGGAAAGGAGAGGTGCGCTCGATGGATGCGGTGTCACGGACAGCATCCGTATCTTGCGAAGCTTTCAGCTTTGCACTACAAACTCGCATATCCAAAGGATGCAGGCTGGCGTCCGTGACGGAGCACCAATGAGGACCTACTTCGCCATAGTGCACAAGGACGAGGACAGTGCCGTCGGCGTCGTGTTCCCCGACCTGCCGGGCTGCTTCAGCGCGGGCGATACCTACGACAAGGCCATCGCGAACGCTCACGAGGCGTTGCGGCTCTACGCCGAAGTCGAGCGGAGCGCAGGGCGACAGCTGCCGAAGCCCAGAACGTTCGAGGCTCTCTACCGCGACCCGGACGTGCGCGAGGAGGCGCAGGGCGCCCCCTTCGTCGGCATCCGCCTGGAGGGCGAGCCCACGGTCAAGCGAGGTACAGCTAAGCGGAAGCCGACGACGCGCTCGCGTAAGGTCGGTTGAAGCTCACCTCGGTTTGTCCGCACTGTATCTCCCACCTCGCGTCGGAGGTCTCGCATATCGGCCGATCGGGTTGGACGGAATAGAGTAAGCTGCGCGCCCGCTGACGCTGGGAGGACGCGCCCTGACCGACTCACCACTTCAACAACGCCTCAGGGCAGCACCTATCGTGCACGATGGCGAACGGGCCAGCCGCACGCTCGCCGACCTGGAACAGCGTTGCGCTGCTGAGCCGTACCTCGCTGAGCTTGGCCGGCTCATTGCGGTGCCCGCGGTTCGCGACCTGCTCGCCGGCACCTTCGGAGCATCGCCCTATCTCACGAGCCTGATCGACCGCTGTCCGATTAGCCTGCAGCGCGCGCTCGCGGTCTCCCCGGAGCAGCGATTTGGGGAGCTGGTGGGGGAGATGGACGCAGCGGTCGATGCAGCCGACGCTGCGCCCGAGGCCATGCGCCTGCTGCGCCGCTTCAAGACGGAGATCGCCCTGCTGGTCGCGCTCTGCGATCTCGGCGGCGTGTGGCCCGTCATGACGGCCGCGCACCGCCTCTCCGAGGCGGCCGACGCCGCCGTGGCCGCAGCCGTGCGCTTCCTCTTCCGCCAGGCGCACAAGAAGGGCGACTGGCTGGCGCCCGCCGAGCCGCAGGCGAGGCAATCCGAAAGCTTGCCGGACGGCTACATCGTGCTGGCCATGGGCAAGCATGGCGCCTTCGAGCTGAACTACTCCTCAGACATCGACCTCATCGTCCTCTACGACCGCGAGCGCGTGCGCCTGCGCTCCGGCCTGGAGGTACAACCGTTCCTGGTGCGGCTCACCCGCGACCTCGTGCGCCTCGTCAGCGAGCGCACCGAGCACGGCTACGTGTTCCGCACCGACCTGCGCCTGCGCCCCGACCCGGCCTCCACGCCGTTGGCCATCTCCACCGAGGCCGCGCTCAACTACTACGAATCCGTCGGCCAGAACTGG
>JBIOVC010000273.1:0-2393 GCA_044867545.1 Hyphomicrobiaceae bacterium
TGGTCGCGCCGTTCCTGACGGTAAACCCGGAGATGGGCTGGTCGCCGCTCCTTGTCGCCTTCACGGTCGTCGTTCTGGGAGGGCTCGGCAGCCTCTGGGGAACCATCGCCGCCGCCTTTATCGTGGCTTACGCGGAGATGCTCACCGCCTTTCTCATCTCGCCGCAGCTGCGCGATGCGGCCACCTTCGCAATCATGGTGCTCACACTGGTGTTCCGTCCGCACGGTTTGTTCGGCAAGGGGATCGTCGAGTAATGCTTCAATCCCGCTACATCGGCCTTGCGCTCGCCATGGCCTGCCTTGCCCTGCTGCCGTTGTGGGTGACCAACCCCTACTATCTCTCGGTGCTGACGCTCGCTGCCCTCTACGCCATCTTTGCTTCGACCTGGGACATCCTCTCCGGATACATCGGTCAGCTCAACTTCGGACACGCCGTCTTCTTCGGCGCGGGGGCCTATGCGACCGGCTTCCTGGGCCCGCACCTGCCACCCGCAATCGTATTTGCCGTCGGAGCGGTCGCGGCTGCGGGGTTCGCCATCCTCGTGGGGTTGCCCTGCCTCAAGCTGCGCGGGCCCTATCTGTCGCTCACCACGCTGGTGTTTCCGCTCATCCTCGAGCGACTCGCCTTCACGTTCCGCGACGTGACGGGTGGGGAATACGGGATCACGGTCGCCGCCCCTCTTCCGCCCATCGGTCTCTACTTTGCGTCCCTCGCCCTGCTTGCTGTGACACTGGGAGTTCTGCTGTGGGTGGCCGAGTCGCGCATCGGCCGCACGTTCAAGGCCATCGGCGACGACGACCAGGCGGCCATGGCCGCCGGAGTGAACACCACGCGCTTCAAGCTCGGCGCATTCGTCCTGGGGGCCGCCCTGGCCGGCCTCGGCGGCGTCCTCTACGCCTATCACCTGCGCCACGTCGGACCTGAAGTGTTTGGGCTCTTTACATCGTTCTCCATCGTGATCATGGGGATTGTCGGGGGCATGGGGACGATTGTTGGTCCGGCCCTCGGCGCCTACTTCCTCACCCTCCTCGGGGAGTCGCTGCGCGAGGTCGAGACCTATCGCATCCTGATCTACAGCTCGGTCATGATCGTCTGCGTCATGCTCTTTCCGCAGGGCTTGTGGGGCCTCGGCGCGTCGCTGCGCCGCCTGGTATCGAGATTGCGCCCGGCAAGAGAGCAGCAATGACCACGCTTCTCCAGGTCGACGCGATCACGAAGCGCTTCCGCGGCCTGACCGCGCTCACGCGCGTGAGCTTCGAGGTGGCGCGCGGGGAGCTGCTGCTCGTCATCGGTCCAAACGGTGCGGGCAAAACGACGCTGTTCAATGTCATCACCGGCTTCGCCCGACCCGAGGAAGGGCGCGTCCTGCTCGAGGGAAACGCGATCGCCGGGCTCAGCCCCGATGCGATCGTGCGCCGAGGCCTCGCTCGCACGTTTCAGATCCCGCGTCCGTTCAAGAGCCTGACTGTGGCCGAGACGGTCGACATGGCCCGAGCCTCGAAGGTCGGCACGGTGGTTGGCGCGCTCACCAACGGCCGACGCGGAATTGCCCAGCAGGTGCTCGAACTGGTGCAGCTTTGGGAACGGCGGAACGAGCCGGCGGGCACCCTTTCCCAGGGCGACCTCAAGCTGCTTGAATTGGCCCGCGCTCTGGCAACGAACCCGGCATTGCTGCTCCTCGACGAGCCATATGCCGGCCTCGGACCCACAGAGATGTCCCGGCTTACGCGCGTGATCGTCGATTTGCATCGCGCCGGGCTGACACTGGTGATCATCGAGCACAAGCTGCGGGAGCTGATGCGGCTGGCCCAGCGTGTGGTGGTCCTCAACTACGGTGAGAAGATCGGCGACGGATTGCCTGCCGAAGTCTCGCGCGATCCCCAGGTGCTGCAAGCCTACATGGGCGGCCATAAGGCGACGGCTCATGCTTGAGATCCGCTCCCTCACCGTCCACTACGGCAAGGCCCTGGCACTGGAAGCCCTGGACATCGACGTGCCGGCGCGCACACTGGTGGCCGTCATCGGCCCGAACGGCGCGGGCAAGACGACGCTGCTGCGCACGATCTCGGGATTGCTGCATCCAACCGGCGGAACCTTGACCTTCGAGGGCCGGTCGCTTGTGGGCCTTGCCCCTCACCGGGTCGTGCGCCAGGGCCTCGTGCATTGCCCCGAAGGTCGACGCCCCTTCCCCGAGCTCGGCGTCCACGAGAACCTTCTGCTCGGCCTGCCTCTATGGCCGAGCCGCGCGGAAGCGGAAGGGCGTCTCCAGGAGGTCTTCCAGCTGTTCCCTCGCCTCAAGGAACGCCACCGGCAGCTGGCGGGGACGCTGTCCGGCGGGGAGCAGCAGATGCTGGCGATTGGCCGCGCGCTGATGTGCCGCCCCAAGCTCCTGC
>JBIOVC010000274.1:0-4128 GCA_044867545.1 Hyphomicrobiaceae bacterium
CGACCCCGGCGCGGCCTGTGCGTCTCGCGATGATCGTCAGTCCACATGGCAGCCCCCTGATTCGGCTGCCATAGACAGAATCACAGGCGATTCTTATGATTCAAGAACTTTCAATACAGGCTCTGAGGCCGAACTTGCGCTCGGCGCGCGCGAAGGCGCGGGTGCGCTTCTCGTCTGGCAGGCCTTCGAAGTCCCGGAAGGGCTGCAAGGTGACCACCTCGAGGCCCGCGTCCTTGACAGCCCGGCGCACATCCGCCGGCGTGCCGTTGAAGGACAGGAGGTCGTTCTCGAAGATCTCGACCGCATCGAACCTGGCGGCGGCTATGGCCTCCAGCTTCTCGCCCAGGCTGCCGCTCAAGGACACGGTGGCGATCGAGGTCTTCATGGCTCAGCCTCTGTCGACGTTTGCCCCTTGGACGTTCCCTCGCGGACCGCGGCGGCCGCGCGGAAGGCGCGACGCAGACGGGCTATATCCGGCTCAATGCCCGTGAACAGCCGAAATGCCTCCGCTGCCTGATGGATGCACATGCCGGCGCCGTTGACGACGCGCGCCCCTTTGGCGCGGCCGGCCTCAATGAGCTCAGTCTCCAGCGGCGTGTAGATCACATCGGCCACCCAGTGGCGCCGCTCCACCGCATGCATGGGAACGGGATTGCCCGGAAACCCGAGCATGCCGACCGGCGTGGCGTTCACGACGCCGGCTGCCTTGCGGAGCGCCAGCGCCGGGTCGGCCTCGATGCGGCAGCGCCGGCTCCCCAGCGCGGCCGCAAGCGCCTGCGCCCGTCCGGCGTCCGTGTCGTGAACAAGCACCATGGCGGCCCCCAGGTCGAGAAGCGCGAACGCCACGGCGCGGCCTGCGCCGCCGGCCCCGATGAGCACGACGGTGTCGCCGTCGATGCGGCCGAGGCTTTCCTCGAATGCGCGCCGGAAGCCGATGCGGTCGGTGTTGTACCCCTTGGTGCAGCCGTGGCGATCGATGGTTACCGTGTTCACCGCGCCGATCGACCGGGCCTCGGCGGACAGCTCGTGCAGCAGCGGCAGGACCGCCTCCTTGCAGGGATAGGTGACGTTGACGCCGGCGAAGCCCGCATCGCATGCGGCGCGGAAGAGGTCGTCGAGGCGGCGCCCGCGAAGCCGATCGAGGTCCATGAGATGGTAGTGGCCGCGGATGCCGGCGGCGGCGAACGCATCCTCGTGCAGCGTCGGCGACAGCGACTTGCCGATGTTGGCGCCGATCAGGCCCACAAGCATGCGCCGCCCATTCATGTGCCGGCACCGATCCGTTGCTGCAGTCCGCCGCCGAGGAAGAGCTGGGCGATGCGGGCATCGGCGAGGATGCTTGCTGCTGCATCCTCAATGCGTGTGCGGCCCTGCTCCAGCACGAGGCCGTAGTCGGAAATCTGCAGTGCCCGCTTGGCATTCTGCTCGATGAGCACGATGGTGACGCCCCGGTCGCGCAGGTCCCGAAGGATCGAGAGCACCTCCTCCACGAGGATCGGCGACAAGCCGATCGAAGGCTCGTCGATCAGCATCAGCTTGGGGTCGAGCAGCAGACCGCGCGCCACCTCAAGGAGCTTCTGCTGGCCGCCGGAGAGGGTCGAGGCCTGCGCACGCGCCTTCTCGCGCAGCACGGGAAAGCGCTCCAGCATTGCCTCGACGCGCGCGGTAAGACGCCGCCGGTCGGCCAGCGCAACTCCGCCCAGCTCGAGGTTGTGGAGGACCGAAAGCTCGGGGAAGATGTTGCGCCCCTGGGGCACGAAGCGCACGCCGGCATCGATCATCCGCCGCGGCGCGAGGTTGGTGGTGTCGCGGCCATCGAATTCGATCCTGCCCGCGCGGACCGGAAGCAGGCCGAAGATGGTCTTGAGCATGGTCGACTTGCCGGCGCCATTGGGGCCGATCACAGTGGTGATGACACCGCGTCGGATGCTGGCCGTGACGCCGTCGAGGATCGTCATCTTGCCGTATCCGGAGACGACCTCCCGAAGCGACAGGATGAATTCGGGCTTGGTCACGATCGGGCCTCAATGTCCGAGATAGGCATCGATCACCTTGGGATCGCGCCGAACGGCCTCGGGTGTGCCCTGGGCAATCACCCGCCCCTCGGCGAGCACAAGAATGCGCGAGCACAGCGACATGACGAACTCCATGTTGTGCTCGATGACCACAAAGGTGGCCCCCGTCTCCCGATTGATGGCCTGGAGCCGTTCCATGAGACTGCCGAGCATGGTCGGGTTGACGCCGCCGGCAGGCTCGTCGAGCAGAACGAGACGGGGGCCCGCCATGAAGGCCATGGCGCAGTCGAGCAGTTTCTGCTGGCCGTAGGAGAGGCTGCCGGCCCTCTCGTCGGCGAGGTGCGCCAAGCGAAAGAACTCGATCATGCGTCGGGTCTCGGCGCTGAGCCCGGCATCGGCCGGGCCGAACAGCCGGCCGAGCCGCGAGCCCCTGTGCTCCTGGGCCGCCAGCAACAGGTTCTCGCGCACCGTGAGCTGCGGCAACACCTGCAGGAGCTGGAAGGTGCGGCTCACGCCGAGCCGGTTCAAGCGGGACGGGCGCATGTGCGTCACGCTGCGGCCGTCGAGCCGCACCTCTCCCCGCGACGGCGCAAGTTGGCCGAGGATGCAGTTGAAGAGGGTCGACTTGCCCGAGCCGTTGGGGCCGATCAGACCCAGGATCTCGCCTTCGCAGACATCGAAGGAGACCCCGCGCACGGCCTCCACGCCGCCAAAGGACTTGGCGATGTCGCGCACCTCGAGGACGGGCTTCACGGCTTCGCCTCCTCGAGCACCCGAGCCTTGCTCTCCGGGGGCCGGCGTACCCGCAGCAGCGCGAGGGAGCGTTCGAGGAGCCCGACAATCCCGGTCGGGCAGAGGGCCATCATCAGCATGACGGAGACCGCATAGACGATGAGGTAGTAGCCCTCGGCAAAGCGCAGCCATTCCGGCAGCAGCACCGCCACTCCGGCGCCGATGAACGGGCCGATGAACGAGCCGGCACCGCCGACGACGACCATCAGCAGGAACAGGAGCGACGGCCCCAGCGCAAACGGCGCCGGATCGATGAACTCTACGAGCGGTGCGTAGAGCGCGCCGGCGAAGCCGCCATAGGCGGAGCCGATGGCAAACGCCAGCAGCGTGTAGGTCCGCACGTCCACGCCCAGGCTTTCCGCCCTGAGCGGGTTCTCGCGCAGAGCCGTGAACGCCCGTCCCCAGGGAGAGCGCAGCAGCCACCACATGGCGAAGGTCAGCAGCGCCGAGATGGCAAGTGTGAACCAGTAGAAGTAGACGGCAGGGCGAAGGCTGAGCCCGAGCAGTGTCGGCCGCCGGATGTCGGCAAGCCCCGAGACGCCGCCCGTCAGCCATTCCTCGTTGCGGATGACGAGCCAGACGAAAACCGCGAACGCGAGAGTGACAAAGGCGAGGTAGTGCTTCTGCACCCTGAGCGCCGGAAAGCCCAGCACGATGCCGACGAGGAAGGCGGCGGCGCCCGAGGCGAGGAACGCCGCCGCGAACGGCAGACCCGCCTTGGTCATCAACGCCGTGGTGTAGGCGCCGATGCCGAGGAAGGCCGCCTGCGCAAGGGTCTCCTGGCCGGCATAGCCGACGATCAGGTTGACACCCATGGCGGCGACGGCCGTGACGAGCCAGAGTGTGAGGATGTAGGTGCCGTAGCGCCTGAGGCCCGGATAGGGGATGCCGAGCCCTGTGAGGTCAACCGGCGCGAGCGCGAGCGCCAGGGCCGCAACCCCCACCATCGCGATCGCCAGCCGCGATGATCTCATACAGCCCGCTCCTCTCTACGGCCGAGCAGCCCCTGCGGCCTGAACAGAACGATCAGCACGAGCAGGCACAGCGGCACCGCCTGCCGGTAGGCGGTGGACACGTAGGCAGCCGCCAGATTGTCGATGACGCCGACGACGAGGCCGCCGGCGATGGCGCCGCGCACCTGGTTGAAGCCGCCGACGATGGCCGCCACGAATGCAGCCAGGCCCAGCGTCTCGCCGTTGGAGAACTTGGCGAGATAGATGGGCGAGATCAGCAGCGAGGCCATGGCCGCCAGCGCCGCGTTGATGAGGAAGGTATAGAGGATCATGCGCTCGACGTTGACGCCGAGAATGCGGGCCACGGT
>JBIOVC010000275.1:0-3581 GCA_044867545.1 Hyphomicrobiaceae bacterium
CTAGCCGGGCTGCCGGACGCCCCGACCTTCGGTCGGCTATTCGGCCGCCGGCCGGCGCATGGCGCGCTGGCTCAGCGCCGAGCGCAGTGCGGCAACCTTGAGCGGCTTGCGCAGCAGCACGTAGTCCGCCTGGCGGACGGCACGCTGCACCTCGGGTGAATGGTCGGCGGTGATGACGACGGCCGGTATCTCGACGCCGGCGGCGCGCTGCACCTCGGCAATGGCCTCGAGCCCGGTGCCCTGGTCGAGATGATAATCCGCAAGAATGATATCGGGCACCTGCCCGCCGGCCTCGATGGCCGCTACGGCGCGCGCGGCGCTCTCGGCGGTCACGACCTCGCAACCCCAGCCGGTCAGCATCGTGTGCATGCTCGCCAGCACGATCGGCTCGTTCTCGATGCAGAGGATCACGCACCCGCGCAGGGCGCCGACGGAGGGTGGCGGCGGCAGGTCGACGACGGTCTCGTGATCCTGCGCCGCCGTCCGCTGCAGCGTGAGGCCGAACACGGAGCCGCGGCCGACGGTCGACTTGACCGAGATCGGAGCGTTCAGCACGCGGCCGATGCGCTCCACGATCGAAAGGCCGAGCCCGAGGCCGCGGGCCGAGCGCGCCGTATCCTCGAGCCGGTGGAATTCCTTGAATATGAGGGTCTGCTTGTCCTTCGGTATGCCGGGCCCGGTGTCGTGGACCTCGACGATGACGTCGTTGCCGCGCCGGCGCGCCCCGAGCACGATGCCGCCGTTGAGCGTGTACTTGACTGCGTTGGAGGTCAGGTTCTGCAGCACGCGGCGCAACAGCTTGCGGTCCGACATCACCCACAGCGACGTCGGCACGACCGTGAGCTCGAGGCCTTTCTCGCGGGCCGTCGGCTCGAACTCCACCTCCAGGCTGTCGAACAGGTCCTGGAGCCTGACCGGGCTGAACTCGAACTCGAACCGGCCGGCATCGATGCGCGAGATGTCGAGCAGCGCACTCAGGATCTCCTCGACGCCGGCGAGCGAGGCATCGATGTTGCGCGCGATCTGCGACTCCGGGGCATCGAGCCTGCGCTCGGCAAGACTTGACGCATAGAGCCGCGCGGCGTTGAGCGGCTGCAGCAGGTCGTGGCTGGCGGCTGCCAGGAATCGGGTCTTGTCGAGGTTGGCCTCGTCGGCCTTGGACTTGGCGACACCGAGCGCGCGGTTTACCTCCAAGAGCTCGGCGGTCCGCTCGCGCACCCGCCGCTCGAGGCTCTCGTTCACGCGCGCAAGCTCGCGCGCTGCCGCGACTCGGTCGGTGATGTCGGAGAACGTGCACACGATCCCGCCTTGCGGCATCGGTGCGGTGCGGATCTCGAGAATGCACCGGCCGTCGTCGACCTTCTCCTGGTAGGTCTCGTTGTGCACGGCGAGCCGCGTCATCCGGTTGGCGACCAGCTTCTCGACGGGCCCCTCGCCGAAATCGCCGCGCTCGGCACAGCAAAGCAGGATGCGCTCGAGCGGGACGCCGACCCGGCACATCTCCTGCGGGAGGTCGAGCAGCTCGCGGAACTGCCGGTTCCAGCAGATCAGCGCCATGTCCTTGTCGAACACACCGAGCCCGTGGCGCACCTGGTCGAGTGCAGATTGCAGCAGATCGCGGTTGTACTGCAGCGCCTCGGAGGCATCGTCGAGCAGCTTCAGTGCGGACTGGCTGCCGACGTTGCTGCGACGCAGCAGCAGCGACAGCACCAGCCTTGCGGAGGCTGCGCCGATCGCGCTTGCCAGCAGATGCTCGGTGAAACGGACAGTCTGGATGTCGGCCTCGGCGTCGGGCCTGAGGGGGGTGTTGCGGCCTGCGGCGTATTCGGCGAACGCCCGTCCGGCGCGCTCCGGGCCGAGATACCGCCCGACGGTTTCCTGCAGATCGGACGCCGTGATCGAGGTGCGCCACAGGCGGAAGGCCGGCACCGGCGCGGGCCGCGGCAGGTCGTCGACCACGAAGACGTGAGCCTGGAGCCGCTCGATCGGCTCCGGCGCGTGCATCAGCGAGACGACCACATAGGCGGCGACATTGACGGCAAGGCTCCAAAGCACGCCGTGAGTGAGGGGGTCGAAGTCGAGCAGGAACAGCGCCTGCGGCCGCAGGAAGCCGATACCGAACGGGCCGTCGGTCAGGATGTCGGCCGACATCAGCCCGGCGCGCACGATCCACGGCAGCAGCAGGGTGTAGGCCCACATCGAAATGCCGGCCAGCACGCCGGCGATGGCTCCCCGTGCCGTCCCCTTCCGCCAGATCAGGCCGCCGAAGAATGCGGGCGCGAGCTGTGCGATCGCGGCAAAGGCGATGAGCCCGATTGCCGCCAGGCCCTGAGACTGCCCGAGCGCGCGATAGACGAGGTAGGCAAGCAGCACAACGGCGAAGATCGCCCCGCGGCGAATGGCGAGCAGCGGGCCGGCGAGGTCCTCGCGCAGCTCGGCGTCGATCAGCCGGTAGCGCAGCAGCAGCGGGACCACCAGGCCGTTGCAGATCATGATGGCAAGCGCAATGGACTCGACGATCACCATTGCGGTCGCCGCCGACAGCCCGCCGATATAGGCAAACGTCGTGACGATGCTCGATCCCTCGATCATCGGCAGCGCGAGGACGTACATGTCGGCATCGATCACGCCGGTGGGCAGCACCAGGACTCCGGCAACGGCGATCGGCACCACGAATATGTTGATGAGCACGAGATAGAGCGGAAACAGCCAGCCGGCGCGCCGGATCTCGCGCTCGGAGCGGTTCTCGACCACGGTGACGTGGAACTGGCGCGGCAGCAGGATGATGCAGACGAAGCTGAGGAAGGTGACGGTGAGCCACGTTCCACCGTGGAATGAATGGTCGAAGATCGACTGGATCTCCTGATGGCTGCCGGCGACCCGCTCGAAGCCTTCAACGCCGCCGAAGATGGCAAACAGCACGAAGATGCCGACGATCAGGAAGGAGACGAGCTTCACGACCGATTCGGCGGCGATCGCCAGCATCAGCCCGTCCTGGTGCTCGGTCGCATCGATGTGGCGGGTGCCGAACAGCACGGCGAAGAGCGCGAGCGCAGGCGTGACGACGAGCGCAGTCTCGATCATGCCGAGCTGCTGCAGCCCGGTCGGCTCCAGCGGGTTGCCTCCGAGCAGCGTCTCGGTGGAGATCACGATCGCCTTGAGCTGCAGTGCGATGTAGGGAAGCACGCCGATCACGGCGACCAGCGCCACGATCGCCGCGACCGCGGGGCTCTTGCCGTAGCGGGCGGCGAGGAAGTCGGCGACCGAGGTGATGTTCTGGCTCTTGGCGAGCCGCACGATCCTCAGGATGAGCGGTCCGCCGAAGGCGAACATCAGGATCGGGCCGAGATAGACCGGGACGAAATCGAAGCCACGCGAGGCGGCGAGACCGACGCTGCCGAAGAACGTCCAGGACGTGCAATAGACGGCGAGCGATAGCGAGTAGATCAGCGGCCGGCTGTACTTGCCTTCGTGCGGACGCGGTCGCCGGTCGCCGAACCAGGCGATGATGAACAGGAATCCGACGTAGGCGACAGCGAGTGCGACGATCGCCCAGCCTTGCAACACGACACCACCATCAA
>JBIOVC010000276.1:0-8322 GCA_044867545.1 Hyphomicrobiaceae bacterium
TCGTATGTTCCCGCGCGACTCAGTCTACATCATTGCGTGCAACTTCTTCAGGAGGCAGCAGTCATGGCCCTGTTCCATTCGTCGAGCCGCTCGTTGGAGGCTCATGCGCATGCTGCCGACGAGCGCTGCCCGATGTGCGAGCAGCCGATTGCGCGTGACATCGCGCGGCGGATCGAGGCCAAGCGGCACGAGCAGCAGGAAGCCGCCATCGCACTTGCGCGCGCCGAAGTGGCTGCCTCGACGGATCGCCGCGTAGAGGCGGCGCGGGTCGAGGCCAAGCAGGCGGCCGAGACCGCCATGCTCGCCAGGCTCACCGAGCTTCAGGCGCGGCTCGCCGAGGCAGAGCAGTCGAGGGCGACACTCAAGGCAGAGCAGGAGGCGGCGATCGCGCTGCGCGTAAAGGAGATGCAGGCTGCGGTGCAGAACGAGCGCGATGCCGCGGTGCTCGCCGAGAAGGCAAAGGTGGTGAAGCTGCAGTCGGAGCTTGCCGACATGCAGCGCAAGCTCGAAGGCAAGTCTGCGCACGAGCTCGGTGAGAACTCGGAGATCGATCTCTTCGAGCAGCTCAAGGCGGCGTTCGAGGGCGACCGCATCCGGCGCGTCGGCAAGGGCGTCAACGGCGCCGACGTGATCCACGAGGTCGTCAACAACGGACGGGTGTGCGGCAAGATCATCTACGACTCGAAGAACCGCAACGCCTGGCAGAACGAGTTCGTGGCCAAGCTGCGCGCGGACAAGCTGGCCGAGAGCGCGGACCATGCGATCCTGTCCAGCAACAAGTTTCCCAAGGGAGCAAAGAATATCCACCACCAGGACGGCGTGATCGTCGCGAGCCCGGCGCAGGTGGTCGCGGTAGTCGAGATCTTGCGCAATCTGACGATCCGAATGCACGGGCTCAGGGCGAGCGCGGAGGAACGCGAGAAGAAGTCGGTCGAACTCTATGCCTTCATCACCTCAGAGCACTGCCGGCAGCTGCTCGACTCGGTCGATATCCAGACCGGCAAGATGGTGGAACTCGAGACGAAGGAGATGGAGGCGCACCGGCGCATCTGGGATCAGAGGGGCAAGCTGATCCAGGCGGTGAGGAAGGTGAACGGCGATCTCACGTTCGAGATCGATCGCATCATCGGCACGGCGGGCCAGTAAGGCTGCAACGCGCTCGCCGTCGTTGCGACCGGTCGGCTCGCGAGCAGGACTGCGGTTCAGCCCGTCGAGTGCATGTAGGGAGAAACGTTGTCGCTCTTCGCGTTGAAATCGGGAATCTCCGGGCGCGCAACATCGGCGGTCGGGTCCTCGGAGCGGCGCGACTTGCCCTCGAAGTAGGCGCCCTGCTCGATCGACAGCGACTGGTGGAAGACATCACCTTCGACGTGGCTCGAAGCCTGCAGCAGCACCTTGCGGCCGCGGATCGAGCCCATCACGTGCCCGCGTACGACCACCTCCTCGGCGACGACGCCGCCGGTGATGCGAGCCCGCTCGCCGATCACGACGTTGGTGCCATGGATGTCGCCCTGCACCTCGCCGTCGACCTGCACCTCGCCGCGGGAGACGAGGTTGCCCATGATGGTAAGGTCCGCGCCGATGACGGAGGGCGCGCTGCGCTCGCCGAGCCGGCTGCCGAGGGTTGAGCGCGGGCTCGCCTGAGCCGCGTTGAGGGTGAAGTTCGGCGGTGTGGCGGCCTGCCCATTCGGCGGCTGTGTTGCAGTCCCATCCTTGTCGGATTTCTTGAAACTCGACAGCATACGCCCCACCTCCACGATCCACGCCCAACGTTAGGGCGGATCCCACCTCATCCCCAATCTGCCACCTCGCCGCCGCCCGCCTCTAGGGGGCGTACGGCCGGGGCTGCAGCCCAGCCGGCAAACACGCGCCCGGACCTCTCCGTCGATCCGAGCGCCGTATCGCCGACTTTCTGGTACGAGCTTCGCCGCTTGTTGTGGCGGCTTCAAGACCATAAGGCAGACTAGGCACCGGGCCGCCGGATGCTGCGGCCGAGTTCCTGCCCGAGGTCAGGCCGGAAGTGCCTTGGCCGCCTGCAACACCGCCTCTGCATGGCCCTGGACTTTGACGTTACGCCAGGCGCGCGCAACCTTGCCCGTGCGGTCGATCAGGAAGGTCGAGCGGATGATCCCCATGTAGGTCTTGCCGTAGTTGGTCTTCTCGCCCCAGGCCCCGTATGCCTGTGCAACCTCGGTCTCCGGGTCTGATGCGAGTTGCACCTCAAGAGCGTGCTTCTCGCGGAACTTCTGGTGGCTCGCGATGCCATCGGGCGAGATGCCGATCACCTCGACGCCGGCTTTCGCAAACTCTGGCAAGAGGCAGCTGAAGTCCTTGGCCTCGATAGTGCAGCCGGGGGTGTCGTCCTTCGGATAGAAGTAGACCACGACAGGACGGCCCTTCAGGCTCGACAGCCGCAAGGACTTTCCGTCGTTCAACTGAAGCTCGAAATCGGGCGCCATGCCGCCGTCTTTCACCATTTCTGCACCGCCTTTCTTTTGACGCTTTTTCGCATGCACAAGGCCATCAACATAGGCTACGACGAAACTGTTCGCTTCGCACGAGTCGCGACAGCGGTCTTTAGTGAAGTCTCTAAATTCGGCCGTCTCCGGCGGGGGCGTATGGACGGCCGGAGCCAATCGCAAAGCCAATGCGGGCGATGTCGGGTTGTCCCGCGGTGTCTACGTCGGCCGGGGTGGGCGAAGAGCGACGGTGACGAGAACCAGACAACCCTTGGAGCGACGCCCGGTGACGGTGCGTCTGACTGCGCCGCCCAGGTGGCGCAGGGAAAGAAGCCGCGCGAGACTGCTGCTCGGCCCTGTCCGCGTTCTTCTCCGGGTGCTGGTACCGGTCGCGCTGCTTGCCGGCCTCGGCGCGGGCCTCCTGTACGTCCGCCTGCTCAATGGACCGATCTCCCTCAAGTTCGCCGCTGAGTCCATCGCCCGCACGATCGAAGCCGAGCTGCCGGGCATGGACGTCCAAATCGAGGACGCAATTGTCGCGCTGGCTGGCGTCAGCGGCCTCGAATTCCAACTTCGCAACGTTCATTTCTTCGATGAGGACGGCGACGAGGTCGCCGCCACCCCGCTGGCTGCGGTTCAGCTCAGCTACCGCGCGCTATGGACAGCGCAGATCGCGCCGCGCCGCGTCGTACTGATCGAACCGAAGCTGCTCGTCTCCTATTCACCAGAGCACGGGCTGTCGCTGAGTTTCTCGCCGACTACCGCGAACCGGGGCGGCGAGGCCAACCATGGCGATGCGCAGGCAACGCAGCCAGCCGTATCCGAGGCCATCGACGCGCCGGGGCCGGGTCTCAAACCGATCAACGTGGCGCAAGCGCTGGCCGCATTGGCGGCCGAGGGCCGCAGGGGTGAGCATGCCGCCTCCTATCTGAAGGGTGTCGGCCTGCGCGACGCGACCGTCATATTCGACCACGGCGGCAAGCAGGCGACATGGCGGCTGACGGACGCCGAGTTCGGTATCGACCATCGGCGACGAGGGAGTGTGATCGGCGGTGGCATGACGGTCGCGGCGCCGCGGGGATCGTGGCGGATCTCCTTTGTGACCGAGAGCTTTGCGGAGGCAAAGAGCGTCTCGCTCAAGGCGTCGGTGCAGGGCTTTGTGCCGAGCGCCGTGGCGCGCCAAGTGCCCGAACTCGCTGAGCTCGGGGCGTTCGATCTGCCCGTCGACGGCAAAGCCGAGATCGAGCTGTCGAACGCTGGTGAGCTTCTCGCCGGCCGGTTCAGGATCGATCTGAAAGGCGGCAGGTTGCTGACGCCGTGGCTCGAGGGCGCGTCCGTCGGCATCGACGGTGGCGCTATCAGTCTGCGGTATGTCCGCGACGAGCAGCGGCTGGAGCTCGAGCCGTCGACGATCACTTGGGGCGCCAGCCGAGTGACGCTCGCCGGCTCCATAGCGCCGGCGACAAAGCACGTGCTCGGTGGCGACAGCTGGCTCATCGATATCAGATCGACGGAGGGACAGCTCGCGGCCGAGGAGTTCGGCGTCTCCGGCGTTCCGGTCGCTCAAATCCGTGCGCGAGGTCTGTTCAACCCCGGCAGGAGGGCACTCGAGGTTACCGAGCTCTCGCTCAAGGCTGGAGAGGCCGACATCAGCATGGCGGGCACGGTGGTTGCCGGGGGATCGACGCCTTCGGTTTCGCTCCAGGGACGCATGGGGCCGATGTCGATCGCCACCGCCAAGGCGCTATGGCCGGCGGCGATCGCGCCAGCGGCGCGCAGGTGGGTCGGCACACAAGTTCTGAATGGCCGTGTGGTCGCCGGTAGCTTTGCGATCGAGCAAGGAGACGCCGGTACCGACCGCACGTTGCGGGCCAGCACAGATACCGCGCGGCTGTCGGTTGCTGTCGAGACCTCGGAGGTCGGATTCGTGCCGCATCCGGGTTTCCTGCCTGTTGAGGCCCCGCGTGCGCTGGTCCGGCTCGAAGGCAACCAGCTCGAGGTCGCGGTGCCGGAGGCGGCGGTGGCGGTCGGCAAAGGCGAAAGAATTTCAATCCGGGCTGGCCGCCTGGTTTCAAGTAATGCCATGGCCCCAACCGGGATCGGCGAGCTCACGTTCCGCGCGCAGGGGACAGCGGGAGCGGCACTAGCCTATCTCGACCAGGACGCGCTGCGCGCCGAGCGTCCGCTCGGACTGGCGAGCGACGCCGTCGAAGGCAAGGCCGAGGCCCAGTTCAAGATCGCCGTGCCGCTCGGCGAGTGGCTCGGTGTCGACGATGTGCGCATCGAGGGCAGGGGGCGCGTGACCGAGGGGCGGGCGCGCAACCTGATGGGCGGATACGATGTTCACGGCGCAACCATTGCCTTCGAGGTCACCGAGCAGGCGGTCGAGGTGTCGGGCGACCTGCTGATTGCCGGTGTCCCGGCCAAGGTCAGATGGCAGCGCTTCATGAGCGGGCGGCACGAGCAGCCGCAACAGCCACCGCTCCTCATCCAGACCTCGCTCGATGCGGGCGATCGGTCCCAGCTCGGTCTCGACGTCAATCATCTGATAGCGGGCGAGCTGCCGGTCGAGGTGACCGTGGCGTCCCGCGGGGGCGGGCTTGCGCCGCTGATGCAGGTGCGCGGCGATCTCACAAGTGCAGAGGTTACGATCGAAGGGCTCGCCTGGCAAAAGCCGCCGGGCCGCTCGGCGTTCGTGCAGTTCGACGTAGTCAAGACCTCGGCGCAGCAGACCGAGCTGCAGAACTTCAGGGTGGTGGGGGACGACATCGCCATCGGCGGCGTGCTGATCCTCGACGGGCAATCGCGGCTTCGCGAATTCAGGCTCCCGGAGTTCTCAGTCAAAGTGGTCTCGCGGCTCAACGTCGAGGGCAAGCTGCAGGACAACGCGTGGGAGATCGTCGTTCGCGGGGCGACCTTCGACGGGCGCGATTTCTTCCAGTCGCTCTACTCGGTTGGGCAGCTCCGCGCGCGGCCGCTGCCCGACCGCAAAGACGCTCCCGCCCAGAATGTCCGTGTCGAGGTCGATACGGTGCTCGGATTCGCCGATCTTTCCCTCAAGGGACTCCGGCTGCAGATGACGAAGCGCAACGGCAAGATCGTCGCGCTGATCGCACGCGGCAGCATCGAGGGACGAGGGGCGGCTGCGGTGCCGCTCGAGGTCGGCCTGCAACAGACGCAGAACGAGCCGCGCAAGCTCGTCGCGCTCTCCGACGACGCCGGACAGGTGTTCCGTCTGTTCGGATTCTATCCAAACATGCAGGGCGGCCGAATGAGGCTCGAGGTCAATCTCGACGGCCGGGGTCCGGCGGAGAAGACCGGACTGCTGCTCGTGCGCCAGTTCAACCTGCTCGGCGATCCGGTGGTTTACGAGGTGCTGCAAGGGCCGGAGAGCGGGTCTGGCCCGCGCACGCGCCGGACAGCGGGGCGTGAGCAGATCCCGTTCGATTCCATGCGTGCGCCGTTCTCCGTAGGACACGGGCAGTTCGTGATCGAGGATGCGGACCTGCGCGGGCCGGTGCTCGGCGCGGTCCTCAAGGGGAAGGCCGATTTCCGCGCCCAAGTGGTCGATATCGGCGGCACATACGTGCCGCTGCAGGGGCTCAACTCGGCGGTCGGCTACATTCCGGGCATTGGGGCGCTGCTCGCCGGTCCGCGCGGCGAAGGCGTGCTCGGCATGACATTCGCGATCCAGGGCCCGATGGCGCGCCCGCAGGTGCTCGTCAATCCGCTCTCGTTCGCTCTCCCGGGCATCCTGCGCGAGATGATGCAGATGACCAATCCGGCGCCGCGGGTGACACCGCGCGAGGAAGGGTCGGCGCGGCCCGGGCAGGCGCCTGCGGTCCGGTCGTCCTCGACGCCGGCCGGCGCCAATGCGCCGCAGCCGGGCGCTGCCCAGCCGCGCGTCGACAGCGACGGCGGGTGGCGGTCCGAGACGCTTGCTCCCGGCGGACGCTAGTCTCCTCAGTCCCCGTGGCCAATGGCGGCGAGCACGGCCCGCATGGCGGCGCCTCCGGCAATCTGCGGCTGCGATGCGGGCAGCTTCTCCCGCCGCTCCCACAGCCGGATCAGGCGCTTTGCCTCGTCGAATGCGCGCACGAACGAGGTCTCCCGGCGCAGTGCCTGATTGAAGTATGCTTCGCCGAAGTATGTCCATTGCCGCCGGTCGTCGCAGCCGAACGAAGTCCGATCAGCGTGGGCAGCGGTTATGACCAGCGTATTCGCATCGGCGAGCGCCGGAATGAAGCTGCCGGAGTGGCACGCGGACAGCACGACGACCCGGTTCTTGATGCCGGAGCGGTCGAGGATGCTCTTCAGCCGCTCGGGCGTCAGAACATTGAAGCTGAAGCCCGGCATATCGACAGCGATCATGCCCTTCTCGCCGTGAGAGGTGACGAAGAGGAAGAGAACGTCGCGGTTCCTGTCGATGAGGCGGCCTAAGTGCTGGAGCACGAGATCGAGGTTGGTAAGGTTGGCGAGCGGGACCTTGTTGAGGGTCGTTGCATGATTGACGAGGGCGAGCGACCTGCCGGCAGTGTCGAACCGCTGATCGAAAAGCTCCTGTACTGCCAGCGCCTCGCGCTTGAAGACAGCCTCGCCGCCGAAGCCGGCGAAGCTCACGAAGTACATCTCCGTCCGTCCGGGTCGCGGTGGCTCGAGGCGCGAGAGCGCGCCTTCGACGAGTTGCGGCTGGCGGTAGTAGGCAGCCTCGACGTCTATTGCCGGCTGGCGAGGCTGAGCCATCGAAGGGGTTGGCGCCAGAACCCCGATGCCGAGCAAAGCGGAAAGGAGGGCTGCGGCAGCGAGGCGGCGCCAGATCGCGAGCGGCTGCCTGACGTCGGATGGATTAGTCCTCATTTTGGCAGGCTAGCACAATCCCGCGCTGGCCGGCGCGGGCCCTATCGGCGGCTGTTGTCGCCTTCCCCACGGCTTGCGATCGGCAGGGCCAGCGGATCGACAGCCTCGCCGTTACGGCGGACCTCGAAGTGGCTCGTGCTCCAGCGCGAAAGGGGGCGAGAACATCGTTCGGTCGTCGGTGGCACCGGGGAATGGCACTCGATCGTGAAGGGGTTCTGCCGGCTTTCGCTTGACACTCCGCAGCGGGCCGCAGCAGCATTCCGCCGATAACAATCAAGAGAGTTCCATCCGGGAGTGCGAACATGCCCAGATCGACCTTTGTATCGTTGGCCGGTGTGTGTCTTTGCGCTTTGCTGCCGTCCGCCGCCCTGGCCCAGGGCGCCGGTTTGCCTGACGGGCCCGGCAAGGACCTCGTCGCCGGCGTTTGCACCGCGTGCCACGAGACCAACCAGATCACGCGCAGCTCCGGGTATTCACGCGAGCATTGGAAAGCGCTGATCGGCACCATGATCGATCTGTCGGGCACGCCGGACACCCAGGACACGATCACTCAATACCTGACGACGCACTTCCCGCCGAATGACAAGCGGGCAGCCAAGCACGTGCCGGGCGATGCGCAGATCGAATTCAAGGAATGGGTGATGCCAACGCTCGGTCAGCGCTCGCGCGATCCGGTCGAGGCGGCCGACGGCTCGATCTGGTGGGCCGGGCAGTTCGCCAACGTCATCGGCCGTATCGATCCGAAGACCGGCGCGATGAAGGAATACACGCTGCCTCCCAACGCCCTGCCGCATACCGTCGACATCGATGCCAAGGGCAATGTCTGGTACACGGGGAACAAGAACGCGACCGTCGGCTATCTCGATCCGAGCTCCGGCAAGATCACCGAGTTCAAGATGCCGGACCCGAAGGCGAAGGACCCGCACACGCTGGTCTTCGACCGGAACGGAACGGCCTGGTTCACGCTCCAGCAAAGCAACATGGTGGGACGGCTCGATCCCAAGAC
>JBIOVC010000277.1:0-4429 GCA_044867545.1 Hyphomicrobiaceae bacterium
AGCTGTCGGGCTTCGCGTACGCTCAGCCCGACCTACATACCGAGTGGCATCAATGTTCAATCGGATTGTTGACTGGTTGCGCGGGAGGGCCACACGGGAGGAGCACGCGGCCTGCCTAGCGGAGTTATCGCAACGGTGGCGCAGTTTCTATGAAACGTCGCCGTACTCAAGGGGACAGGCTCTTGACGAGCAGATGGCTACCTTTCTGCCCGACGCAGAGCTGTTCATGCAGAACGAGTACCCTCGCGTATATAGGGAGATCAGGGACCGACCCTATGCGCAGATTTGCGTTGCAGTCGAGATGTCAGGTTCGCATAGCCGCGCGGCAGTCGACGAGGCGGTGTGGGCATTGTTTTCTGACAGACGGGCGACTTTGCGCCGGATCGAAGGACTAGAGCGGCTGGCCGCGGACCTCCGACGAAACCCCGAAACGCGCAATTAGGTGGCCGCGCGCAGCGCATTGCAACCTAACTCGATCTCAGTTCCTGGTTAGTGCCCTCGCCTTGTGACCTGGGCCCCGACCTACGTCGGGGTGACGAAATAGAGCGGAGCGGCTGAGCGTGTTGCAGGCGGCCGGCGCCAAGTGCTAGCTCGGGCCATGCGCACAGACCTGTTCGATTTCGAGCTGCCCGAGGATCGCATCGCGCTCCATCCCGTGAGCCCGCGCGATGCCGCGCGACTCTTGGTGGTGTGGCCGGACTCCCCCTCTCCCCGCTTGCGGGGAGAGGGTCGGGGTGAGGGGCAGACACCAATCTCAACCGAAGCATCCGCCCCTCACTCCAACCCTCTCCCCCCGCCTGAAGAGTCGGGGGGAGAGAGAGTGATCGAGGACCGCATCGTGCGCGAGCTGCCCGAGCTGCTGCGGCCGGGCGATGCGCTCGTGTTCAACGACACGCGCGTGATCCCGGCGGCGCTATCCGGCGAGCGCATCCGCGGCAATGCGCGCGCCCACGTCTCGGTCAATCTCATCCGGCGTATCGACGAGAGCCGCTGGCGGGCGTTCGCGCGACCGGCGAAGCGGCTCGTGCCGGGCGATCTGATCCGCTTCGGCAACGAGGCTCGCGTGTGCCTGCTCGGCAGCCTCGAGGCGACGGTCGCCGCCAAGGGCGAGGCCGGCGAGATCGAGCTGTCGTTCAATCTGCACAGCGCCTTCCTCGACGAAGCAATCGGCATTCTCGGCGATATGCCCCTGCCGCCCTATATCGCGCTCCGCCGGCCTGCCGACGAGCAGGATCGGGCCGACTACCAGACCGTCTATGCATGGCACGAGGGCGCAGTGGCGGCGCCGACCGCGGGTCTGCATTTCACGTCGGAGCTATTTGGCCGCCTCGATGCGCGCGGTGTGGAGCGGCATTTCGTGACGCTGCACGTCGGCGCCGGCACGTTCCTGCCCGTGAAGGCGGACGACACGGCCGAGCATCGCATGCACGCGGAATGGGGTGAGGTCGGCGCGGAGGCGGCCGCGGCACTAAACCATGTCAGGAACCGCGGCGGGCGGATCGTTGCGGTCGGCACCACGTCTCTCCGGCTTCTCGAGAGTGCGGCGGACGAGGACGGCACCATCCGGCCGTTCTGTGGCGAGACGGAGATCTTCATCACGCCCGGCTACCGCTTCCGCGCGGTCGATATGCTGATGACCAACTTCCACCTGCCGCGATCGACGCTATTCATGCTGGTGGCCGCGTTCTCCGGCCTCGAGACGATAAAGGCAGCCTACGCGCACGCGGTGAGAAGCGGCTATCGCTTCTATTCCTATGGCGACGCCTGCCTGCTATTCCCGGCGCGATGACGAGCCAGGCGTTCTCTTTCACTGTCGAGGCGAGCTCGGGGGCAGCGCGCACGGGGCGGATCACCACGCCGCGCGGCGTCATCCGCACGCCGGCGTTCATGCCGGTCGGAACGGCGGCGACGGTGAAGGCACTCTATCCGGAACAGGTGGCCGCCGCCGGCGCGGACGTGATCCTCGCCAACACCTATCACCTGATGCTGCGGCCGGGTCCGGAGCGGATCGCGCGGCTCGGCGGCCTCCATACCTTCATGGGCTGGGACGGACCGATCCTCACCGACTCGGGCGGCTTCCAGGTGATGTCGCTCGCCAAGCTCAGGACGATCTCGGAGGAGGGCGTCGCGTTCCAATCGCATCTCGATGGCGCGTCCCATCTGCTTACGCCTGAGCGCGCGATCGAGATCCAGTGCCTGCTCGGCAGCGACATCCAGATGCAGCTCGATGAGTGCATCGGGCTCCCGGCCGAGCATGATGAAGTGCGGCGCGCGATGGAGCTGTCGCTCGCCTGGGCGGAGCGCTCGAAGCGAGCGTTCGAGCGGCAACTCGAGGGAGGCCTCGCCCGGCCGGGGCAAGCGCTGTTCGGCATCGTGCAGGGCGGGACGCACGGCGATCTGAGGCGGCGATCGGCGGAGACGCTCGCCGCGCTGGAGCTTCCGGGCTACGCGGTCGGCGGGCTCGCGGTCGGTGAAGGTCATGAGGCGATGCTTGCCACGCTCGAGGAAACGCTACCACACCTGCCTGCATCGAAGCCGCGCTATCTGATGGGCGTCGGTACGCCGGCCGACATCATCCAATCGGTGATGCGCGGCATCGACATGTTCGTCTGCGTGATGCCGACGCGTGCTGGCCGGCACGGCCATGCCTTCACCTGGAACGGTCGCATCAACTTGCGCAACGCGCGTCATGCAGAGGACCCGCGGCCGCTCGATCCAGCGAGCACGTGCCCGGCAGCGCGGGACACTTCCCGCGCGTACCTGCACCATCTCGTCAAGTCGAACGAGTTCCTCGGCTCGATGATGCTGTCGTGGTCGAACGTCTGGTTCTACCAGGAACTGATGGCGGCAATCCGGGCGGCCATCGCCGAGGGGCGGCTCGCGGCGTTCGCCGAGGAGCACGCGGCGCGGCTGACCTCGCTCGAGCCCGGGTCCGAGCAGGACTAGCTGCTTTGCTTACCGTACTTCCGGCGCGCCACCACGTGCTCGCGGTGGAGCAGGTAGACACCCGAGGCGACGACGACGCTCAGGCCCGCGATGGTCCAGAGATCGGGTACATCGGAGAAGATCAGGTAGCCGAGGGCGGTCATGCTGACGGCCTGCAGGTAGAGGAACGGGCTCACCGTCGAGGCCGGAGCCAGGCGGTGGGCGAGGATGAAGAGGTAATGGCCGGCGCCGCCGAGGATGCCGAGGGAAGCGAGCAGCACCCAGGCAAGCAGACCGGGCGGGGCCGTCCAGGCCTCGATCACGAACGGGATCGGCAGCAGCGTGCCGACGAACATCGAATAGAACAGCGTGACGATCGGCGGGTCGTAGACGACGAGATGGCGGGTCAGCAGGCCGAACACGGCGTAGGCCAGCATCGAGGCGAACGAGTAGAGGATCGCGGGGTGCACGTCGGCAAAGCCCGGGCGGACCACCAGCAGGATGCCGGCGAAGCCGACCAGGATGGCAATGAAGCGCCGCCATCCGACCCACTCGCCGAGGAAGGGCCCGGCGAGCAGGGCGATGACGAGCGGGGTCAAGAAGACGATCGAGACGGTCTGGTCGAGGCGCAGGTATTTGAGCGCCAGGAAGTTGAAGCCGGTGGTGGCGGCCATCATCGCCGAGCGGATGAGCTGAAGGCCCGGTCTCTTGGTCACGAAGAGCTGGCGGGCGGTCATGATGCCGAGCGCCGAAACAAGGAGCAGGATCAGCAGGAACTGGACGAGAAAGCGCAGCCACATGATCTGGATCACGGGGACGCCCGAGACCGAGGCCAGATACTTGCCGGCGGCATCGAGGCCCGCGAACAGTGTGACGGTGATCGCCATCAGGCCGATCGCCTTGACGCGGCCGGGGATGCGCCCCTCCTCGCGCCCGAATGCGGTGTCGTCCATCCGGTGCCGTCTCCCGGTTCGCCCCCTTTTTGGCCCGCAGCGGTGCGCCGCGCCGGGCGAGGGCCGCGACCCTAGCCTATGGCGGCTGCGGCGTCAGTCATTGCGAGGGAGTTGGCCGGGCAGGTGTGCGTCAGCTTGACACCCGTGCCGGTTGGCTTCACAAGGCGCGGGCGTCGAACGCGTATAGCCCGTTTGCGGGGCCCGTAGCTCAGCGGTAGAGCACCTGACTTTTAATCAGGGTGTCGATGGTTCGATCCCATCCGGGCTCACCAATGACTTCAAGGAGTTGGTCGATGACCGCAAGCGCTCGCGTGAGCGCGTGCGGGAGTTTTGCGGGAGTCTGTTCCCAGTTTGCCCCGCAGCACGACCAGATCCGGCCTCTTTCCGTTCCGGTCGACGACGCTCTCGGCGGCCTCGACCAGCCGCGTGAGTTCGGCTGCCGAGTAGTGTGTCGTGATCCGTGCGGAGCGATGACCCAGCAGGTCTTGGCGGTCCTCGAAGCTGACGCCGGCCGCTCGCAAGCGGCGGCCGAACGTGTGCTTCAGATCGTG
>JBIOVC010000278.1:0-2140 GCA_044867545.1 Hyphomicrobiaceae bacterium
TAGCGGAAGCCTTGGCTCTGGAAGATCGTGGCCTGGGCGGCCGGATCGTCATTGAAGACCGTGGCCGCCGCCATCTCGCCGCGGGCGAGGCGCACGCAACGGCCGTCCTTCAGGTCGATTGCCGGGAACAGGATCACGGGAGCACCATCGCTCGAGAGAAACCCCTGCGCGAAGAGGCCCATCCGCGCTATCTTTGGAGCGATCAATCGTGTGAAGCCGCCCGCCCGTCAAGCAGCCTGTGGCAGCGATGCGCCCGCCCGCCTCTCCCGCTCACCCCCCTGCCCAGCGCCGGCTGACCGAGGCGGACGCCGTGGACATATGGATCGCGCGCTGGTTGCGCGTCCGTCGCAAAGACCTGATCGAGCGCTACGGCTGCGATCCGCGCCGGCTCTACGAGATCTGGGAGGGCACCCGCTTCCCCGCCAGCTACGAGAAGGCGTTGGCGCTGTTCGCCCGGCAGCATCCAGACCTCGCCGGCCGCATCGATTTCGGTCTGCATCGGCGCATTCCCCGCTCACTCGCGCTGGAAGGGCAACTCGAGCTGTTCGCTGCAGAGTACCGGTCGGAACGAAAATAGAACTTATTCTGGACGACACCTCTCGAATCGATCTATGTTCTCTCTATGTTCCGTGCGTTCCGACAAGCCAGCCAGAACCCCGCCGACCGCCGCACAGAGACATTGCCATGCGCACCTACCTGATCTGCTACGACATCGCCGCCCCCAAGCGTCATGCCCTGGCGAGCGCCATCATGGAGATGGGCGAGGCCTGGGCGCGCCCCCTGGATGCCACCTGGTACGTGCAATCGGCTGAGCGCGCCGATGACATCGAGCGGCGCCTGCATCCGTTCGCCGATACCGCCGACGGCCTGCTCATCCAGCAGGTCGAGGCCAGGGCGCTGTTGCTGAACACGTCCCTGCGCTGGTTCCGGAAACGCCGTCCCGCCGCCAGCGAGGCCGCGGCACCGGTGGCCATGGCGGCCTGAGCGACGACCCCGGTCGATCCAGTCCAGCCGGCGCAACAAGGAGGCCCGCACGGTCCTGTGCGGGCCTCCTTGGGCTCACGGCCGCCCCGCGGCGGTCATTCGCTGATGACGAGGGCGATGGAATTGTCCTTCGGGTCGACGATCGCCACGTCGCGGTTGGCAACCACGTAGCGAAAGCCCTCCACCTCGGGGACGCGCGCCAGCACCCCGGGCGGGAACGGCAGCAACTCGACATCGCGCGGAATCTCGGCGCCGAGCCCAAGGCGCACGCGGATGTCCACGCTCCTGTCCTTCGGCACCCTGGCGTACATGAAGCGCATTCGGCAGATCGGTGCGGGGCCGCTCGGCCCCCGGCTGCTGGCGAGCACCGGGCTCCCGCAGCCCCTTCCCTTCGGGGCCTCTCTCCCGTGCGGAAGGCTCGCTGCCCTTGTCGGGCACCTGCTGCGCGCTCACCAGTGCAGCCGAGCCAAGGAGCGCCACGCCCGCGGCGGCGCTGGTCCAGAGGTGTCGCGTCATTGCTGTGCTCCTTCTCTTCGCTGGTTCCTCACCCGGCGGCTACGGAGTGTCGGGTAACGTGGAGGGACGGCATCCGTTCCTGGCGGGAACGCCGCGTCCCCGCCGCGCCAGGGCTTCGGCTGTGCCACCAACCGCCCGACCGCGAAGGAAGCTGCGGACGGGATAGCGCTGCCGGTGCCGTGCCAAGCCGTTGGCTCGCCACGCACATCCCAGCCGGACCGCGGCGACTTGCATGTCCGGGCGCGCTGCGGCGCGCGAGAGCAGTGCTCGTTCTGGCAACCGCGCTCTCGCTCTGCAGTTGACTTTCGCGAGTCGCGACCTTTTACCTGGTTCGAGCCGAACGTGCCCGGTGCGCCACGGCCTGGCTGTCCGGCTCCGATCGAGGTGGGCGAATGCAATCCACTTCGGCCTCCTGTGCCTCAACCCGAGCAGACGGCTCAAGTCCATGGCTGGCCATTCGCAGTTCAAGAACATCATGCACCGCAAGGGGCGCCAGGACGCAGCGCGCTCCAAGGTCTTCGCCAAGCTCGCCCGCGAGATCACGGTGGCGGCCAAGACCGGCCTGCCGGACCCCGGCATGAACTCGCGTCTGCGCCTCGCCATCCAGGCGGCGCGCGCCGAGAACATGCCCAAGGACAAC
>JBIOVC010000279.1:0-3041 GCA_044867545.1 Hyphomicrobiaceae bacterium
CGGCAGAACCAGGCGGCACGCCAAGGCGTGTTCAAGCAGAAGCAGCAGGTTTTCTTCGCGGACGGCGCCCATCCGATCCACTTGACCGACCTCATGCGCGGCGAGCGGGTGTGGGACCAGACGGCGATCGAGTACCGGTACACGACGATGATGCAGGCCGCGCAGCGGCTCTGGCGGCTCGACGGGCCGATCCCGCCTTGCCCCGCCGGTGTACGCAAGGGATAGGGAAATCAGGCCGCAATAAGCTCGCCTCTCAGGGCTTTGGCGATCAGCGCGCGCGTCTCGGGGACGCCGTAGAGCGCGATGAACGAGCCGAAGCGCGGTCCCTGCGAGGAGCCGAGCAGCACCTCGTAGATCGCCTTGAACCAGTCGCGCAGGTTGTCGGCAAAGCCGTTGGCCTTGCCGGCCTCGTAGACGAGATTCTGCAACTCCTCTGCAGACGCATCGGCAGGCGCGGCCGCGAGCGCGCCCGACAGCGCGTCGAGCGCCTTGCGCTCGTTGTCGGTCGGAGCCCGAAACTTCTTCGTCGGCTGTACGAAGTCCTCGTAGTAGCGCACCGCTCGGGCCGCGAGCAGGTCGAGCAGCGGGTGCGCTTCCGGCGAGGCGCCGGGCACATGGCGGCGGATGAAGCCCCACAGCACCGCCTTGCTGTGTGCGTTGGAGGCAGACGCGATGTTCAGCAGCAGCGCGTAGCCGATCGGCAGCTCGGCGGCCGGCGGATTGCCCTGGTGGATGTGCCAAACCGGGTTGTCGATCCGCTGCGCGGCGTCCTGCGCGGGGTAGGCGGCGAGAAGCTGCAGATACTCGTCCACCGCGCGCGGGATCACGTCGAAGTAGAGCCGCTTGGCGCTCTTCGGCTTCTGGAACATGAAGAGCGACAGGCTTTCGGGCGTGGCGTAGGCGAGCCACTGCTCGATGGTGAGACCATTGCCCCGCGACTTCGAGATCTTCTCGCCGTTCTCGTCGAGGAAGAGCTCGTAGATGAAGCCCTCGGGCGGGGTTCCGCCGAGCGCGCGGCAGATGCTGGAGGAGAGGTTGACCGAGTCGATCAGGTCCTTGCCGGCCATCTCGTAGTCGACGCCGAGTGCGGTCCAGCGCAGCGCCCAATCGGCCTTCCACTGGCACTTGACGGCGCCGCCGGTGACGGGCGTCTCGACTTTCTCCCCCGTATCGGGATCGACGTAGACGACGGTGCCCTTCCTCGGATGGCGCTCGATCATCGGCACCTGCAACACCTTGCCGGTGGTCGGCGAGACGGGGAGGAACGGCGAATAGGTGGCGCGGCGATCAGGCCCGAGGGTCGGCAGGATGATCGCCATCACCTTGTCGTAGACTTCGAGCATGCGAAGCAACGTCGCGTCCATCGCGCCCGAGCGATAGGTCTCGGTCGCGGAGTAGAACTCGTAGTCGAAGCCGAACTGGTCGAGGAAGCGGCGGAGCCGCGCGTTGTTGTGCGCGGCGAAGCTCGGGTACTCGTTGGAGAACGGATCGGGGACCACCGAGAGCGGCTTGTCGAGATGGGCTGCCAGCATCTCGCGGTTCGGCACGTTGTCCGGCACCTTCCGCAAGCCGTCCATGTCGTCGGAAAAGCAGATCAGGCGGGTCTTGCGCCTGCCTTCGGTCAGCACCTCGAAGGCGTGGCGGACCATGCTGGTGCGGGCGACCTCGCCGAACGTGCCGATGTGCGGCAGGCCGGAAGGGCCGTAGCCGGTCTCGAAGATCACCGTCTTGTCCTTGCCGCCCGGCAGCTTGTCGAGGCGCGCGATCAGCCGGCGCGCCTCCACGAACGGCCAGGCGCGCGCGTCACTGCCGGCGGCGATGGTGGCGGAGTCGAGGTCGAGGGCCATACGCTAGTGTCCCGATTCCGAAGTTCGCCTGTGGTGGATGCTGGGTTCCCGAGCGAACTTCGGAATCACAAGGGACACTAGAGTCATTGAGTTGCTAGTGTGATTCAGATCGAGAAATTCGCTCAGAGCGTGGCCGCGAGCGCCGGCGAATTTCTCGATCATCACAATAGCGCATTTCCGAGTCGGAAGAATTGTCACGCACCCTTAGGCTGCGGACCGGCGAGCGTCAATCGAGGTGGCCTCGGGTGCCTCAGCTCCGGCTCGATCGTGGTCAATTACCTTCCCTCCCGTCATGGCCGCCCCGGCTCGGGGGCCGGGGTAAACTGCGGCGGCTACCCACGACACGTTTCGCCGAGCAGTCATGTTGTGGTCGAACACGAACGGACGAACAAAGTCCGGGCAGCAGGGTTGCAGCGATCGCGATGCGTCACAAGCGTCGTGCCTGTGGAAGCTTGCGTGGGTGGCCGCCTGCGCGGCCATGACGTAGTGGGGTGTGTTACGGAGCGTGCTTCCCACTGCGACCGCGCCAAGCAGTTCTGCAAGAAAAAGATCGGCCCCTGTCGAATCCGCCGTGTCTCGTTCGTCGTCAATTCGAACAGGACGCGTTGAATCGAGGGAGCAGACCATGAACACGCTTCTCATCACCACGCAGATCGTCGCCTATGGCGTCGGCATCGTGTCGGCCTCACTCAACATCGCGAGCTTCGTGCGGCGGAGGCGCCTCATCCGGTCTCGGAGCCGGGTCCGGCGACTGGCATGAGGCGCGATCCGCGACCGAACCGATCCGTCCCTTTGGCCCGTCACCCGGCGGCGTGCGGCTGCGGCACGGGCGCTTCGGGCCCTTGATCTTTCGCCGGCGTTGGGTCCGCCTGCGCTGGTTGCGCTCGATGGCGCGGGCTTCGCGCATGAGGGCGCGTTTGAGCACGCGGAGCATGCGCGCGTAGTAGTCCTTCATGTCGGTTTGCCCGTCCTGCCAATGCCAATCGTCTCGATGCGATCCGTCAGGCTCGCACCTGGAGAAAGTCGCGAAGGCCGCGGGGCGGAGGAGCACCGCTACCGAATTGAATTATGGCGGTGGTCCACCGCCCCGCGCAGGATTTATCGCCTACCCGTACCATTAAGCACTCGTGCGCCGAGGGGTTTCGCCCCGGGGGTACGGAGAGCGTCGAGGAACCGCCCGGCGCGTGACCAGCC
>JBIOVC010000280.1:0-6050 GCA_044867545.1 Hyphomicrobiaceae bacterium
CGCGCGAGCCGGCGCTCCGGTGGCCAACGCCGTCGGCGCCTCGCTTCCGGGAACTCCTCTCGTCGTGCTCGGTCGTGGCGACGCGATCGCCTGGGGCTTCACCAACACCGGCGCCGACGTCCAGGACTTGTTCATCGAGAAGGTCAATCCGGAGAATCCGGACGAGTACCTGACGCCCGACGGCTGGCAGCGGTTCGTCACCGAGGACATGACCTTCGCCGTCAAAGGCGGCGAGCCGCGTGTTGTGAAGCGCCGCCGCACGCGCCACGGTCCGGTGCTGCCCGCCTCCTATCAGAACTTGGGTACGCTGCTGGCCGAGGGCCATGTCGCCGCTCTGCAATGGACCGCACTGAGCGACGACGACGCGACCATCGCCGCGGGCTTGTTTGATCCGCGCCTGCGCACTGTGGCGGACTATGTCGAGAAGATGCGGCTCTACGTCGTGCCGATGCAGAGCATGGTGGTCGCCGACACGAAAGGCACCATTGCCATGATCGCACCGGGACGCGTCCCGGTGCGCGATCCGGCCAATCGGGTCGCCGGCCGTGCGCCGGTCCCCGGTTGGGAGGCTACCTACGACTGGAAGGGATACGTCCCATTTGCGGAGTTGCCGCTCGTCATCGACCCGCCCGAGGGCGCGATCGCAACCGCCAACACGCGCATTCCCGGCATACGCCAAGGCCAGGTGCTGACCTGGGATTGGGAGTCTGATACGCGGCAGCGCCGCCTCGACGAGCTGATCATCAGCCGGTCCGGGCACGATGTTGCGACCATGCAGGCCGCGCAGTTGGACGTGCTCTCGCCCGATTTCGCCCGCCTCAAGCCTCTGATGATCGCTGCCGTACGTGGGACCGACGGCGTGGACAACACTCTGCTCGATCGACTGACCGCCTGGGATGCCACCATGCGCGTCGACGCGGTCGAGCCGCTGATATTCACCGCTTGGGTGAGGCAGGCGCTCATCGCCGTCTACCGCGACGATCTCGGCGCCGCCTTCCCGGAATTCTTCGACGCGAAGTCCGCTTCCGCGCTCGCAAACGTGCTTGAAGGGCGTAGCCGCTCACGAGACTGGTGCGATGACGCGACGACCATGGCCCGCCAGAGCTGCGCCAGCCGCTTGGCCTTGGCCCTTCGCGCCGCGCTCGTCGATCTCGAGCAGCGCTATGGGCCCGACAATACCCGTTGGACCTGGGGTCGGGCCCACTATGCCTTTTCGGAGCACCGCCCGCTCGGACAGCTGAGCTGGATCGGCGACTTCTTCAACATCCGGGTGCCGAGTCCGGGCGGCTCCGATACGCTCAATCGCGGACAAACGCGGTTTGGCGAGGAGCAGCCCTACGTCAACCGTCACGCTGCCACTTTCCGGGCGATCTATGACTTGCAGGGCCTCGACGGCTCGCTTTACATTCACGCGACCGGCCAGTCCGGGAATCCGTTCTCGCCGTTCTATCGCAATTTCGCCGAGCGCTGGGCGAAGGGAGAGTACATCCGCATTCCGGTTAATCGGCGGGAGATCGATAGGGGTGCCATCGGCACGTGGCACCTCAGAGCGCAGTAGAAAAAGCCGCAGGCATGAATGGGGCCGCTCAAATGGCGACCGCCCGCGATCTTCGCCGAATTGCCATGTCGCTTGAAGGAACGGTCGAGGCGCCTCACTTCGACCGCGCCGCGTTCAAGGTCGCCCGGATCTACGCCACGCTTGCGGCCGACGGCTTGTCCGCCAACCTCAAGCTCGCGCCCGATGAGCAGGAGCTGAAATGCATGCTCGCGCCGGAGGCGTTTGCGGCGATTGGGAACGCATGGGGCAGACAGGGATGGACTACGGTCACGCTCGCCAACATCAGCGTGCCGGAGCTGAAGGCTGCGGTTGAGATGTCCTGGCGTCACGCTTTGCCGTCCAGGAAGCGGCGCGCATCGACAGCGCGCTAGGCCGCGGCGTTGAGCCGCCGTGCGCAGTTCTTGGTGCGCAATCAAGGGCCAACGTGTTGTTCGAAGCTCTACCGCAGGCCTGCCGTCGTGCGCCAATCTTGCGACCGAGGGAGCGGGGCTGTATGACAGTCGTGTGACGTAAGTGTAGGTGCGGCCTAAGAAAACTTGTGATTTTGCGGCATCGTTGCCGATTTTGCGGCATTGCCTCTCAAACCTGCCGTCCCACACGGGCCATTGCATCTCGCCGAGCCGTTTCGGGCGCGGAGGATGTTGTACTGGGTCGGGGATCAGGACAATGACGAGCGTCACTGGACGGGAATTTGAGCTGAAGCTCGAGCTGACGCGGGAGGAGCTGCAGCGCGTCAACGAGCATCCGGCGCTGCGCGGCCTTACCGTCGGCGAGCCCACGACCAAGACCCTCCGTTCGATCTATTTCGATACGCCCCACCAGCGCCTTCGGCACGCCGGCATCTCGCTGCGGCTGCGTTTCGACGGCGAGAAATGGCAGCAGACCGTCAAATGCGATGGCCGGATAACGAGGGGTCTGTCGCACCCGATCGAGGTCGAGACCGAGCTTGCCAACGGCGAGCTCGACCTCGGTGCAATCAGTGACACCAGGCTGCGGCGCGATATCGCCAGGCTGACGCGCGGATCGCTGCTCGAGCCGGTCTTTGAGACCGTCGTGACACGGACGGCGCGCCGCCTGCACACCGACCGCGGCGAGCTCGAGCTGGCCCTCGACGACGGCGTCGTTCGGGCGGGCGCGGCCGAGAATGCGCTTTGCGAGGCGGAGCTCGAATTGAAGTCGGGCGCCCCGGAAGGCCTGCTGCAGGTCGCAGCCCAGCTGTTCGCCGATGAGCCGATTCGCCTTGCCCAGGCGAGCAAGGGGGAGCGCGGCTACGATCTTGTGCTCGGCCGCGCCGAGCTGGGGCCCCGGCCGGTTCGAGCCGGGACGACGGAGCTCGCGCGCGATGCGACGTGCCGCGAGGCGCTCGCCGGTTTCGTGGCATCCGCGACGCGGCAGATCATTGCCAACCGGACGGTCGTGCTCGAAACCGACGACCCGGAGGGCGCCCATCAGCTGAGAATTGGTCTGCGGCGCCTGCGGACCGCCCTCAGCACTTTCCGGCCGATCCACGAGACGCAGCCGACGAACGAGATGGGCAGCCACGCCCGCACGATCGCGCGCGCGGTCGGCGAGCTGCGCGACGCCGACGTGTTGATCGAGGCCGTGTATGCGCCGGTAGCCGCGACCTTCAAGGAGCATGCCGGCTTGCAGCCGCTTCGTGCAGCGCTGGCCGCGCATCGCGCCGAGCGTCGCGAGCTGGCGCGGGCGGCGCTGCAGGACCGGCGGTGGTCGGCGCTGCAACTCTATCTCGCGCTGTGGCCGGCCTCGATCGAGGACAACAAGGGGCTCGACCGGCCGGTAGCCGAGTTCGCTGATCGCGCGGTGGGTAGGGCTTGGAAGAAGGTGATGAAGTACGGCAAGCGCATCGAGGCTCTCGACCGCGACGAGCGGCACGAGATGCGCAAGTCGCTGAAGGACCTGCGCTACACGCTCGAGTTCTTCGAGACCCTCTACAAGCCGACCGAGGTTCGCCCGTTCATCAAGGAGCTGAAGAAGCTCCAGGACATCTTCGGCTACGTCAACGACGTTGAGATCGCCCGTACGCTGGAGACGATAGGCGAGGAGCGCTGCGCCGACAGCCGTGCGGCACAGCGCGCGGCCGGCTGCGCGATCGGCTGGCACACCGCGAGATCCGCGCAGTCATGGGATCGTGCGACGAAGATCTGGAAGGAGCTCAGGAAAGCCACCCCGTTCTGGGGCTAGACTAGAGAGCGCCAGGCTGCCCCGAGGTCTCGGGTATTCACGCCGCAAGCTGATTGTGCATCGTCTTCGTCCAGCCCTTGGTCATCGCCCGGAAGAACCAAGTGCCGCGCGACTTGAGCGAGCGGTAGGCGACCTTGATGTCGAGCACCAGCGTGATGCGGCGTCCCTTGAATCTGAGCTCGCCCACCTCGTGCGTTGCCACCGGCCTGAACCCGACGATGCGCGTATGGAAGCGGAACGGGCTGTGCGGATCACCCTCGAACACGTCAGTGATGAGCTGGGTGTAGCTGCGCGAGACGACCTCCCGGGTTGCCGCCCGCATCAGGCTCAAGACCACCCCGATGCCGTAGCGGCGCTCCGGCACGACGGCGAAGCGGCCGATCTCCGCGATCCGCTCGCGGCTTATGAGCTCGTCGATCTTGAGATCCGCGTCGATCGGCTTGAGACCGTACTTCAGGTACTGCTCGATCGGTGGGTCGTAGAGCACCCGCAGCACGCCGACCGGCTTGTCGCGGCTCGTGGCGAGAAACCACGACAGATCACTGCGGCTGAGATCGCTTTTCGGAAACATGGGCTCGACGTCGAGCACCCAGGCCTTCTCGTCCTGATACGTCGCTTTGAGGACGGCGAGCGCTTTCTGGCGATCGGCTTCCGTCTCCACGCGGCTTGCGCGCGTGAGCCTAAACATCTTCATTGCTGGTCTCCTGTGTCCTAGCCTTCCAGGACTTGCCGCAACGCTGACCGATCGCGGTCATGATCCGCCCGTGCCACGCGACCACATTTTCCGGAGTGGGCACTCGCGCTTCCGTCGGGGAAACCGGCAGCGGCGGACCGATGTCGATCTCCATGGGACTCCCATCGGGGATCGCTGTGCCGCCGGACACCGACGGGAACCGCAGGCCGACAGGAACGACGGGAGCACCGGTTTCGAGCGACAGGCGCGCCGCGCCATGCCGGCCGCGCAGCAGCCGCACGGGATCGCGGTTGACGGTGCCTTCCGGAAAGATGCCGATCGAGCGCCCGGCAAGGAGATGCCGTCGCGCCTGCTCCGATGGCGGCAGGTCGTCCGCGAACAGCGGCCGCAACGTCGTGAGAAACCGTGGGCGTGCGGGCTTGCGCGGAACCGTGATCGCGCCGGCCCTTCGGTAGAGGAGATCAACCCCGGGGATCAGCCGGAAGTTCCAGTCGGCGAGGAAGTGGATGCGTCGCCCGGACCGTAGGAGGATAAGGAGCGGCGGGACAAGCAGCGCCTCCTGGCGAGTGCTGTGGTTGAGAGCCAGAATGAATGGATCGCTGTCCGGTGAGATGTGCTCGATGCCGGTGATGGATCGAACCTTGCGCCGGGCGAGAAGGGCGGCGCCGCGCGCCAGCACCCGGTCGAGTAGGCAGAGCTCCGGCAGCGGCCAGTTGAGAATGGCCAGCGCCGAAGGCGCCTGCGGCGCCTCGATCAAGGCCGCGGCATTGCCACCCGGCCGTACGGCGGTCTGCTCGGCTGTCGTCATCTGGCGAGCCTCTGGCGCGCAGAGAACCGGATTCGTATTTCAGGCGTATGACTTCCGCCGGAGCAGGAGAGTTAACGGTCGGCCCGTGCGGCGTGGCCGTCCGCCGCTGCGTATGGCGAAACCACCGGCTGGCACTTGCAGCCCGCCAACCGCCCATCTATATGACTGACGGGTCAGTCAGTAATGGAAAGGGGCCGGAAGATGGCCAAGAGCGTGCAGCGTCGGCGGCCGGGGAGGCCTGCCGCCAAGCCGCCTCCCACCGCTCCGCCGGCGCGCAGGCCACGCCGATCACGTAAGGCGGACCCGGCGGCCCGCCGGCAGGCAATCCTCGATGCAGCTCTAACTGTCTTCGCCGAGCGGGGCTTCGAGGCTGCCCGCCTCGATGACATCGCCGCGCGCGCCGGCATCGCCAAAGGCACCCTCTACCTCTATTTCACGGACAAGCAGGCGCTTTTCGAGGAGCTGATCCGCAGCTCTGTTGACCCGATCTTCGAGCGGCTGAGCGCGATCGAGGCTGTCCCCGATATGCCGGCCGCCAAGGTTCTCGAGGCGCTCTTCTCCGTTTTCGAGAAGGAGGTGCTGGGAACCAGGCGGAAGTTCCTGCTTCGCCTGCTGATCGCCGAAGGGCCGCGGTTCCCGGCGATCGCTGAGTTCCACTATCGCACCGTCGTCGCCCGCATCATGCAGGTGATCCGCAAGATCGTCCGGAAGGCCGCCGAGCGGGGCGAGTTCCCGACCGACGCCGCGGCCCGCTTTCCCCAGCTCGTGGCCGCTCCGCTGCTGGTCGC
>JBIOVC010000281.1:0-2108 GCA_044867545.1 Hyphomicrobiaceae bacterium
AGGCGGTCGACTATGCCCGCCCCTCGTTCGCCCCGCAGCGGCCGATCCTGCAAGCCGCGCTCGATCTCACACAGCGCATCTACGAGGACTTCACCTTCGACAGCACGGCAACCGACATTTCCACGCCCGTTTCGTACGTGCTCCAGGAGCGGCGCGGCGTGTGCCAGGACTTCGCGCACCTGGGGCTTACGTGCTTGCGCGCATTCGGGCTTCCTGCGCGCTACGTCAGCGGCTACCTGCTCACCTATCCGCCGCCCGGCATGGAGAAGCTGCAGGGCGCGGACGCCTCGCATGCCTGGCTCTCGGTGTGGTCGCCGGAAGCCGGCTGGGTCGATTTCGACCCCACCAACGGCATCATTCCGACCAACGAGCACATCACGGTGGCCTGGGGCCGCGACTATGAGGACGTGAGCCCGATCAGCGGCGTGCTGCTCGGCGGCAGCCGGCAGAAGATGACCGTGGCGGTCGACGTGACGGTGGCCGACTGAGCCTCCGGCCCAGCGCCTCAAGTGCCGGGAAGGCGTGCACCGTCGCCGAAAAAGCAGGCATACCCAGGCTTTGACTTGCAGCCGGGCCGGCTGTCTAATGCCGGCCAGAGCCGCAACGGCCGGGACTCCGGAGGTTGCGGGGGATGAGCAACCTCTGTCAGTGGGGCCGGCAATGGGCTTCTTGCGTCAAACGGCATGGGCGTTCGTGGTTAGCGTCGTCGCGGCGGCCGGACTTGCGGCACCGGCACACGCGGACAAGACAATTCGCGCCGTCATGCACTCGGACCTCAAGATCCTCGATCCGGTCTGGACCACCGCCTACATCGTGCGCAACCACGGCTACATGATCTACGACACGCTGTTCTCTCAGGACGAGAAGGGCGTGGTCAGGCCGCAGATGGTCGACAAGTACGAGGTGTCGGCCGACCAGCTCACGCATACCTTCACATTGCGCGATGGCCTCACTTGGCACGACGGGGCGCCGGTGACGGCCGAGGACTGCGTCGCCTCGCTCAATCGCTGGAGCATGAAGGACGCGCTCGGCCAGAAGCTGTTCTCCTTCGTCGCCAGCCTCGAGGTCAAGGATGCGAAGACCTTCGTGCTGAAGCTGAAGGAGCCGACCGGACTGGTGCTGACGGCGCTCGGCAAGCCGTCCTCCAACGTGCCCTTCATGATGCCCAAGCGCGTCGCCGAGACCGATCCCAACACGCAGATCTCCGATTTCACCGGCTCGGGCCCCTTCATCTTCAAGCGCGACGAATGGAAGCCGGGCGACAAGACGGTCTACGTCAAGAACGAGAAGTACAAGCCGCGCAGCGAGCCCGCATCCGGCCTCGCCGGCGGCAAGGTCGCCAAGGTCGATCGGGTGGAATGGCGCGCCATCTCCGACCACCAGCAGGCCGTGAACGCGCTGCTGGCTGGCGAGCTCGACTACATCGAAACGCCCAAGCACGACCTGCTGCCGATCCTCAAGAAGGACGCCAATATCAAGCTGTGGGACTACAATCCGCTCGGCAACCAGTACACCTTCCGGCCCAACTCGCTGCAGAAGCCGTTCGACAATCCCAAGGTTCGGCAGGCGCTCTGGTATGCCTTCAACCAGAAGGACTTCCTCGATGCGGTGATCGGTGATGCCAGCTACTACAAGACCTGCACGGCGATGTTCGTGTGCGGCACCGCGCTCGCCAGCGAGAAGGGCATGGACGGCCTGCTCAAGTCCAACTTCAAGAAGGCGCAGGAGCTGCTGAAGGAGGCCGCCTACGACGGCACGCCGATCGTTCTCATGCACTCGACCGACCTGGATGTGCTGACCAACCTGGCCCCGGTCGCCAAGAACCTCATGGAGAAAGCGGGCTTCAAGGTCGACATGCAGTCGATGGATTGGCAGTCGGTCGTTGCGCGCCGCGCCAAGAAGGACCCGGCCAACGCCGGCGGCTGGCACGCCTTCCTGACCTCCTGGGTGGCGGCTGACATCACCAATCCGGTAATGGCCGCGTTCTTCAATTCGGGGTGCGACAAGGCACTGTTCGGCTGGCCCTGCGATGCAGAAACGGAGAAGCTGAGGGACCAGTTCGCGCGCGAGACCGATCCGGCCAAGCAGAAGGCGATCGCCGAGGCGAT
>JBIOVC010000282.1:0-3257 GCA_044867545.1 Hyphomicrobiaceae bacterium
ATCTCTCCACCGAGCGCCGCGCCCGCGGCAGCGACGCCGGCCGCGTTGATCCAGCCGGCGCCAGGAAAGGCGGCCGCCGGAAGCAATGTCAATATCGCGATCCCCGCATAGGCGAGCCGGAGGCCCCGGGAGATCGGCGACAGCAGGTAGCCGACGACGGCGATGGTCCCCATCAGGATGCCGAGCAGCGCCAGCGCCAGCGATGCCAGCACATCGATCGGCCCGCCCTGCATCACGAGCGCCGGTGAGTAGGCGAACAGGAACGGAATGAAGTACGCGCACCAGCTCAGCCGCGTGGCCGTCCAGCCGGTCCTCCACTGGTCCGCCTTGGCAATGGTCGCAGCCGCGAACGCAGCGAGCGCCACCGGCGGGGTCACCATGCCGAGCAAGCCCTGGAACAGCACGAACATGTGCGCCTGCATCGGCGAGATGCCGGCCTGAATCAAGGCCGGGGCGGCGAGCGTCGCGAGTATGATGTAGACGCCGACTGTCGGCAGCGGCAGGCCGAGGATGAAGGAGGCGACGGCCGTCAGCACCAGGAGCAGGATCAGGCTGCCCCCGCTCAGCGTGAGGAGCTGCTGGGTCAGCGAGAAGGCAACGCCCGTAATGGCGAGCGCGCCGATCAGCACTCCGGCGATAGCGGTGATCGCGACGATATCGACGACCGCGCCGCCGGCGGCAACGACCGCGCGCAGGATACCGCTCGGCAAGGTCCGATGCCCCTTGTAGGGCACCAGCATGGCAAGCGCGATGAGCGCAGCCGTGGCCAAGAGCGCGGCATACTCCGCCTCGAGGTTCCACCACATCAGTCCGCCGATGAGCACGCCAAAGGGCACCAGGAAGTGCCAGCCATCGCGCAGGACCTGGCCCGCCTTGGGCAGGGTGTCCGGCGGCAGGCCGACGATGCCGCGCTTGGCCGACTCCAGATCGACCTGGAAGAACAGCGATGCGTAGTAGAGAACTGCCGGAATGATCGCCGCCACCAGCACCTGCGTGTAGGGCACCTGCAGGTACTCGGCCATCAGGAAGGCGGCGGCTCCCATCACCGGCGGCGCGATCTGGCCACCGGTCGAGCCGACCGCCTCGATGCCGCCGGCGAGGTGGCCCGGAAACCCGGAGCGCTTCATCAGCGGGATGGTGATGGTGCCGACGCTTGCCACGTTGGCGACCGCGCTGCCCGAGACCATGCCGAAGAAGGCCGATCCGACCACCGCGATCTTGGCCGATCCGCCCCGGTAACGGCCCATCAGCGCCTTGGCGAGATCGGCGAAGAAATCGCCGCCCCCGCAGCGGGTCAGGATCGAGCCCATGATGATGAACGGGATCACCACGACCACCGCGGTCTGCAGCGTGCTGCCGAGCAGCGCGTTGGTATCGATGCCGAGGTAGACGAGCAGGCGGCTCACCGTGACCGGGCGGCTTGCGAACATCTCGGGCAGCATCCAGCCGAGCAGCGCGTGCGCGCAGAGCACGAGCACGATGACGACGAGCCAGATGCCGGCCACGCGGCGGCTCGCCTCGAACACGGCGAGCACAATGACGGTGGCGATCATCACCCCGTACCAGGGGCGATGCACGAGCTCCTTGATGAGCTCCGGATAGCGGACGGCGACATAGAGGCATGCTGCGAGCGCGGCGGCTGCGCAAAGCCCGTCGAGCCAGCCGACGACCCTGGCATCCTCCGCAACGTCCTCGGCAGCGCCCTCGCCGGCCGCGGTCCGGCGCGCCGGGAACATCAGGAACGTGAGCGCCAGCGAGCAGCCGAGCACGACCGCGAGCATCTGCTCGGTGAAGAGGCCGATCCCCAGCCGTCCCGGCACGTTGAGGATCCAGCCGACCACGACCACCACGATGGCGGTCTTCAATGCCGTCACCACGGCGTTGGCAAGCGCTCCCGGCATCCTCCCTCACGACCGATCGGCTGAAAGCCCCGCCAACCCCTATTTGCTCGGCGCGATCGCCTTCTCCTTGAAGTAGGCGACCGCGCCCGGGTGGAATGGGACGCCGACGTCATTGTAGAGGCGCTCCACCGCCATCCGCTTGAAGCCGGGCGTGGTCTGGCCGAGCACATCCTTGCGCTCGGCGAGCATCGCCACGATGCTCTTCACACGATCGGCCGGCACGCTGGCATTGGCGAACATCGTGTAGTCGTAGTGCATGGTCCAGATCGGCTGCTTGAGCCCGGCGATGTTGGGTGCCGGCTGGGCCTGTGCCATGTAGGCGGTGCGGAACTCCTTCTTCAGGGCCGCCTCGGCTGCAGGATCGTTGCCGAGATCGAGCCAGCGGATGCCGCCGACTGCGGCGTCGGCCTCGCTGGTCTTCGGCGCGCCGAGCGCGAAGGTGGTCACGTCCACCCGCCCCGCCATGAACTCGTCGACCCCCCGCAGGATGTTGGGCACGAGCACCGGCTGCATGTCCTTGACGGTGAGCCCGCCCGTGGCGAGCATGGCATCGATCGTGGTCTTGATGATCTCCTGGCTGGTGAACCCGTAGGCTACCCGCTTGCCCTTCAGGTCCTTGACAGACTTGATCGGCGAGTCGGCCCGCACGAACAGCCCGACCGTCAGCGGGAACAGCACGGCGATGGCACGGATGTCGGGGTTCGGCCGCTTGTCGAACGTGCCGGTGCCGTGGAAGCTCTCGTAGAGTTCGAGCGAATTGCACACGCCGATGTCCACCTCGCCGCTGTTGACGAGCGGAATCATCGCCCCGGTGCCGCTCGAAGGCTGAACCCTGGCCTGCAGCTTGAGCGTGTCGGCCAGCTCCTTGGCGACGCTTGCGCCGAGCTGGTAGGTGAAGGTGCCCTGCGGACTAGTGCCGATACCGATCGGCTGGGCCGAGCTGCCAGTTGCCGTGACGAGCGCCGCCACCGCCATGCACCAGCCCGCGAACGTGGATCGCATCACGATGTCCTCCCTTGCGGTGCCGGCTTGTTGTCAGGTGCCCACAGGATCTGCCCGTCAAGGCCGTATTCGGTCGGGGTCGCCGGAGGAGCCCCGCCCGTTGGGTGTTCACAGAATGTTGTGCGTGCCGTCGCAATAGGGGTGGTCGTCGGTCGCCTTGCAGCCGCAGAGGTTGACGACGCCCGTCGTCTCGACCTGGAACTCGAGCGGGCTCAAACCCGTCCCCTCGTGCGAGCCGTCGCAGAACGGTTGGCTCTGCGAGCGGCCACAGACGCACCAGAAGTAGGTCTTGCCGGCCTCGAGCTCGACCTGATAGGGCCCCTTCTGCGCAACCTTCGCTTGCTCGGCCATGGA
>JBIOVC010000283.1:0-6861 GCA_044867545.1 Hyphomicrobiaceae bacterium
GCGGCGCAATCCCGCCGCAACGGCAGCGGACCCGGCTGGTCGCTCGACCGCGTGTTCCAGCTGTTTCCGCGGCTCGCCGAGCGTCACGCCCAGGTCGCGGGCTCCCTCTCCGGCGGCGAGCAGCAGATGCTCGCCATCGGGCGTGCGCTGATGGGCAATCCGCGCGTGCTGCTGATGGACGAGCCGTCGGAAGGGCTCGCGCCGCAACTCGTGGCCGAGGTCGGCCGCACCATCGCGCAATTGAAAGCGGAAGGGCAGTCGATCGTGCTGGTCGAGCAGAACATCAAGCTCACGCTCGACCTCGCCGACGATATCGTCATCATCAATACCGGAACCGTCGTGTTTCGCGGACCCGCCAACCAGATCAAGCTCGACGACGCCATTGTCTCCCAGCACCTCGGCGTGTTCTAGAGAGCCTGATGATGAGCGCAAAACGAGTTTTGAGTGGCTCGCCTAACGCGCCGCAAACTCGGTCTGCTCCCTCTCCCCATTTGGGGAGAGGGTTGGGGTGAGGGGGTTACAGGATCGACGAGAGACCTTAACCCCTCACCCTAAGGGAGAGGGAACGGACCGAGTTCGCTGCATCCTGACTGATACAAGGGCACGGAACAAACAATGACCACCCAATGGAACAAGTACGAAGCGACCGCGGCGCGCCGGCACGGCAAGCCGGGCCGTGAGATCAGGCCGAAGAGCACCACCATCGACATCCATTCCCACGTCGCGATTCCGCAGGCCGGCGCGTTCGTCAAGCCTCATCTTGACATGTCGTCGATTCCGCTCGCGCATTTCGCCGATGCCGAGACCAAGGCGCTGAGCCAGAAGCAGGAAGAGGACATCCGCTCCCGCATCACCGGCTATGACGAGCGCCTCGCCGACCTCGACAGGATGGGGATCGATTTCCAGTTGGTGATGCCGCCGCCGAACCAGTGCTTCTACACGGTGCCGCTCGACATCGCGGTGCAGGGCTCGCGCATGGTCAACGACGGCCTGGCGGAATATGTCGCGCGCAAGCCCGACCGATTCGTCGCGCTCGGCACCGTGCCGCTCATGAACGGCGGGGAGGCGGCGAACGAGCTCGAACGCTGCATGAAATCGCTCGCCATGAAGGGCGTCGAGATCCTGACCAATGTGGCGGGCAAGGAGCTCTCCGAGCCGGACTTCGCACCGTTCTGGCAGAAGGCGGAAGAGCTCGGCGCGCTCGTCATCATCCACCCCAACGGGTTCACCGACGCCAAACGGTTCACCCGCTACTACTTCAACAACGTCATCGGCAATCCGCTCGAGACCACCATCGCACTGCATTACCTGATCTTCGACGGCGTGCTCGAGCGCCATCCCAACCTGAAAATCCTGGCGGTGCACGGCGGCGGCTATCTGCCGGCCTATTCCGGCCGCATCGATCACGCCTGGGGCGCGCGCTCGGATTCGCACGGCAACCTGCCGCAGCCGCCGACCAGCTATCTCAAGAAAATCTATTTCGACACGGTCGTGTTCACGCCCCACCAACTCGCCGAGCTGGTGCGCCTGTTCGGGGCGGACCACATCATCATGGGCACCGACTATCCCTTCGACATGGCGGACTTCGATCCGATCGGCCACGTCGCCTCGGTCGAGCATTTCGATCCATCGACCATCGCCGCGATTGCAGGAGGGAATGCGCGCAAATTGCTCGGCCTATGATCCGCCCTCATCCTGAGGAGCATCACCTGATCTCGGGTTTAACCGAGATCGGGCACTTAATGATGCCCAAGTCGGGCAAGCCCGACTTGGGTGCAAGTCAATTGAATTGCATGGATGCATAGGGACTCTCTTACGGCCTGAAGTAATCGCACATCACGGAGACAACTCTGGCGAGATGCGACGCAGCGAGCCGCCGGGATGGGCCATTTCCTACCCCTTCCGTGCCGGGCGGCACCGGACTAAGATATCGAGAAGGCCTGCTCGGGGGGACGTCACGCTCGGGGACCACGGCTTCATGCCAAACGCTGCAGCGCCCCCACCCGTTCGACGTTTGATCAAGCACATTTCGAGTGCGATAGCGAAAAATGTGACTTACTGGGCGATACTCGGGACGGTCATCGCAATGACCGGGTTTGGACCTGAGCATTGGTTCGCGGCGGCGTTCCGTTACATCGAGATGCCGGAATCCGTCGGCAATGTGTGGCCGTCGTGGCTCGACATTCGAGCGGTGATCGTCGGCGTGGGCGTCGCCATCGTGGTCGCGGATGTGCTCGTTCGCAGGACAGCCCTGCGCCGAGCACAAGATGTGATCAATGTAGCAGGCGCCGCAGCACCGCCGGTCGATCCGGCTCGGACCATCCGAATTCAACCGTCGATTCCGGCGGCCACGGCTCCCGACCAGGACCGGCCGGCACATGCGCACGAGGAGGGCACGCGTCCGCTAGGCTCATCGCTCCCCGAGCAGCCGTCGATCGTAGTCCTGCCCTTCACCAACATGAGCGGCGAAGCCGAGCAGGATTTTTTCGCCGATGGGCTGACCGAGGACATCATCACCGAGCTGTCGCGTTTCCGCCACCTGTTCATCATCTCCCGCAACTCCGCCTTCAAATACAAGGGCAAAGCCGTGGACGTGCGGCAAGCGGCGCGCGAGCTGCGCGTCCAATACGTCGTCGAAGGCAGCGTGCGCAAAGTGGGCAACCGCGTCCGGGTCACCGTGCAACTGATCGACGGCCCGGCGGACCGGCATATCTGGGCCGAGCGCTACGACCGGCAGCTCGAGGACATCTTCACCATTCAGGACGAAGTGACCACCGCGATCGTCGCCACGCTCCCAGGACGGGTCGACGCGGCCGCCGGCGAACGGGCGAGCCGCAAGCCGACCGACAGCATGGCGGCTTATGAATGCCTGCTCGCCGGCAAGATCTACCACCACCGCGCCACGCGCGCGGACAACCAAACAGCCCTGCGGCTGCTCGATCGTGCGCTTGCGCTCGACCCCAATTATGCCAATGCCCATGCCTGGAAGGCATGCACGCTCGGCCAATCCTGGGTCTATGGATATTGCCCAGACCGCGAAGCCACCTGGAATCAAGTCGTCGATGAATTGCAGACCGCGCTGCAGCTCGACAGCAACGACAGCGACGTCCATCGGATTCTCGCCGCCGTGAACTTGGCTGGCGGCAATCATGACAAAGCCCTCTACCATCAGCAGCGGGCGCTCAGCCTCAACCCCAACGATGATCTCGTCGTCGTGCAACAGGGCGAGCTCCTGACCTGGCTCGGTCAGCCGGACGAGGGGATCCAGTGGATCGAGAAGGCCATGCGCCTGAACCCCTATCATCCCGAGCGGTTCTGGAACCATCTCGGTCGAGCCTGTTTCGTTGCACACCGCTACGGCGACGCCATTTCAGCGTTCGGGCACATCACGGCGCCCGACCAATTCCATCATGCATTCCTCGCCGCATGCCATGCCCGTCTCGGCGATGAGCGTTCCGCACGGATGCACGCGACCGAGGTCCTTAAACGCGACCCGAGCTTCACCATCGAGTCCTACCTGAAAACCTTGCACTACAAACGGGCAAAAGACGGCAAGCATCATCGCGACGCGTTGCTAAAAGCCGGGCTGCCGGTCGAGCATGCGGACGCCGGCGCAGCCGAACCTGCGACGCAATCCGCGGGCATCGGCAAAGCCCCGGTCTGAGAAAATCGACTGTCCGTTCGACATCCGGGACTTCGATCCGATCGGCCACGTCGTGTCGGTCGAGCACTTCGATCCTTGGACCATCGCCGCGATCACGGGAGGGAATGCGCGCAAATTGCTGGAGCAGTAATCCGCCCTCATCCTGAGGATGGCGCACGCGAATCGATGCACACTGTCCACACAGACTTGGTCGCGTGCGCCCGTCTCGAAGGATGGGGGCGGCCCGGCTCGGGCGGCCTCGGCTTCGAGACGCATCGCAGCGCATCCGCGCCAATTGTACCGCCCGCGACTCGTCGCGCTGCGATGCTCCTCAGCCTGAGGCCGGGAAAGAAGTCGGCAGCTTGCTCCACCCTCGCCCTGAGGAGGTCGCACGCACTTGCGTGCGGCCGTCTCGAAGGGCGCGGGCGGCCCGGCTTCAGAGGCAAAGCGGGGCTACTCCGCCTGCACCTTGGCGTCCTTGATCACCTTGCGCCATTTCGGCTCATCGGACTTGATCGCATTCGCCAGCTGCTCCGGCGAGCCCGCGATCGAGTCGAAATAGTATCGCTCGAGGATGCTCTTCTTGATCTCGGGATCGGCGAAGATCTTGCGCACCTCGCCGTTGATCTTGGTAACGACGTCGGCCGGCACCCCGGGCGGCCCGAAGAGCCCGAACCATGAGACCGCCTCGTAGCCGGGCAGTCCGCTCTCCGCCACGGTCGGGACTTCCGGCAGCAGCGCCATGCGTTTGCCGGCACCGACCGCAATCAGCTTCACCTTGCCCGCTTTCCATTGCGGCACGGCCGTGCCGACGCTGATGAACATCATCTGGATGTGACCGGCGACCACGTCGGTGAGCGCCGGCGTCGCGCCCTTGTAGTGCAACGCCTGGAGCTTCGTGCCGGACATCGCCTGGAACAGCTCCATGTTGAGGTGGCCGGTCGATCCGGCGCCGAAGGTGCCGTAATTGATCGTCCCCGGTTTCTGCTTCGCGAGCGCGATGAGCTCCTTGACGTTCTGCACCGGCAACGACGGATGGGCGATCAGCGCCTGGTTTATGGTCACGAGGCCGGAGATCGGCGTGAAACCCTTGACCGGGTCATAGGACAGCTTGGGATAGAGCGATGGATTGACGGTGAACGTCACTTCCGGCCCGACCATCAGCGTGTAACCGTCGGGCGCCGATTTGGTGACGTAATCCGCCGCGATCTGGTTGTTGGCGCCGGGCTTGTTCTCGACGATGGCCTGCTGGCCCCAGGCCGCCGTGAAGCGCTGCGCCAGCATGCGGCCGAGCACGTCAACCACCCCGCCGGGCGCGGCCGGTACGATGATCGTCATCGGCTTGGTCGGATAATTCGTTCCTTGCGCGGCTGCCGCCGCCGGCACCAGGCAACACGCCGACACCGCCGCGATCAACGTTCGCATTTCACCAATCTCCCTGTGATTTTTTGGTCCTCGCCTTTCCGGAAAGTATCGCCGATTTTCCAGTACCCGCCTATGGCGGCGCGATGGACATTCCGTCACGCGCGCGACCGCAGGTGGTCGAGAAAGCTCGCGAGCGGCGGCCGCAATGGCGTGCGGTAGACGCAGCGGAGCTCGAGCTCCTGCGCCGGCGCCTTGACGTCGAGCAGCGCCAGCGTGCCGGCTTCGATTTCCTTCTCGACCGCGGAACGCAGCAGGCAGGCGATGCCGGCGCCCTGCCCCACCATCGCCTTCAGCGCCGCGGATTCCTGCAATTCCATTGCCACCCTCCAGGCCGGGATGCCCATTCGCCGCAGCGCGCCATCGACCATCTGCTGATAGCGCGAATGCGAGAGGCCAGTGACGAACGGAAACTTGGCGAGCTCGGCGGGCGGGATGGCCTTGCGCCCCGCCAGCGGATGGCCGGGCATCGCGACGAGCCGGAGCGGCTCGCGGCGCAGCACGTCCGACTGCACGCCGCTCGGCGGCCCGGACGACACCAAGAGGGCGAGGTCGGCCACCTCGTCGCGCAGGAGCTCGAGCACGTCCTCGATCGTGCCGATGCGGGTAACGATCCGCAGGCCCGGATGCTTGCGCGTGAAAGCCCCGAGCGGCGCCGGCAGGAACGACTGCGCCACGTCGCGATGCACCGCGATGGTCAGCTCGCGCGCCTCGCTCGAGCGGATATGCGCGAGCGCGTGGGTCGCCTCCTGCGACTTGCGCAGCATGTCGAGGGCAAAGCCGTAGAGCGCCTCGCCCGCCTTGGTCAGCTTGGGCCGGCTGCCGCGATGCCGGTAGAACAGCGGCTGGCCGACCTGGCTCTCCAGCGCCTTCACGTGCGCGCAGACCGACGGCTGGGCAATGCCGAGCTCGGTGGCGGCCGCATTGAATCCGCCGGTTTCGACCACGTGCTTGAACACGCTCAGCCGCCGCGGGCTCGCCGAGATCATGCGCTCCTCCCAAACTTATAGCCTTTTTACTATACCAATTAAGCCGCAAATCCCGTTGCTTGGCTAGATGCGATTGACCGACCCTGCGGTCCCGCACCGTGGGGAGGAAACTGAGCGTGATCGTCGTTGCCATCGATATCGGAGGCACGTTCACCGACCTGATCGGGTTCGACGACGCGGCCGGGCGCTTCGTCGAGGCCAAGAGCCTCACCACCCCCGCTCACCTGGTGCAAGGCATTGTCGACTGCATCATGAAGAGCGGGCTGGCAGCCGGCGTCATCGACGAGCTGATCCACGGCTCGACCATCGCCATCAACACCTTGATCGAACGGAAGGGCGCGAAGACCGGCCTCGTCGTCACCCGCGGCACGCGCGACGTCTACATCATCGGCCGCGGCAATCGGCCCGAGGCCTATAACCTGCTCTTTCACCGCCACCGCCCGCTGGTGCCGCGCCATCTCACGCGCGAGGTCGACGAGCGGCTGCTCAGCTCCGGCGAGGTGCACGTCCCGCTCGATCGCGCCGGCATCGCCGACGCCTGCCGCGCGCTCGCCGCCGAAGGGGTCGAGGCGGTGGCGGTCTGCTTTCTGCACTCCTACGTCAATCCCGAGCACGAGCGCATCGCCGGCGAGATGGTCCGTGCCGCCATGCCCGGCGCCTATGTTTCGCTGTCGCACGAAATCCTGCGCGAATATCGCGAGTTCGAGCGGATGTCGACCACGGTCGTGAACGCCTATATCGGCCCGAAGGTCGGTGGCTACGTGCAGAGCCTGAATTCGAGCCTCGGCGGGACAGGCTTTCGCGGCG
>JBIOVC010000284.1:0-8887 GCA_044867545.1 Hyphomicrobiaceae bacterium
CGGCATCCGCTCGGGAAGCGGTCGGCCGGCGGCGTCGTGCCGCTGATCTGATTGAGGCGGGCGACCTTTGTATCGAGCCGCGGAGCCGATCGCAAAAGCAACTGCGTGTAGGGATGTCTCGGCCAACTGAAAAGCTCGCGCACCGGGGCCTCTTCCATGACATGGCCCGCATACAGGACGACCACGCGGTTGGCGATACCGGCGACGACGCCGAGATCATGCGTGATGAGAAGCACGCCCATGCTGTTGCCGTCGCGGAGCTTGGCGATCAGTCGGAGGACCTGCGCCTGGATAGTGACGTCGAGCGCCGTGGTGGGCTCATCCGCAATCAGTAGCTTCGGCTCGCAGGCCATGGCCATGGCGATCATGACGCGCTGGCGCATGCCGCCGGAAAGCTGGTGGGGATAGTCGTCCACACGCCTGTCTGGCGCCGGGATGCCCACCGCGCGCATCAGCTCGACGGCGCGGGCGCGCGCACGCGATCTGGACATGCCGAGGTGGGTCTCGAGCGCCTCCCCGATCTGAAAGCCCGATCGGAACAGAGGATTGAGGCTCGTCATCGGCTCCTGAAAGATCATCGCGGCCTCGCGTCCGCGGATCGCAAGCATCTCACGGTTGGAGAGGGCTTCGACGCGCCGGCCCGCGATCGCGATGGTCCCGCGCTCAATTTTCGCGCTGGGTGCCAGCAACCGCATGACGGCCAGAGCGCACACCGACTTTCCCGATCCGCTTTCGCCGACGAGACCGACGATCTCCCCGCGTCCGACCCGCAGTGACACGTCCTCGATCACCGGCCGGCGGCCAGAGCCGGAAGGGAAGCTGACCGTCAAGCTGTCGATCTCGAGCGCGCTCTCGCTCATCGGTCGCCAATGCGCGGGTCGAGCAGGTCACGCAAGCCGTCGCCCAGCAGGTTGAAGCCAATGATCGTCGCCCCGAGCGCGGCGGAAGCCGATAGCGCGAGGTGCGGATCGGTCCTGAGTGCAGGCAGCCCGTCGCGTATCATGCCGCCCCAGCTCGGCAAGGGCTCCTGCACGCCGAGGCCAAGGAAGGAGAGGGTCGCCTCGGCCATGATGATGAAGCCGATGCCGACGGAGGCGCGGACGATAAGCGCCGGCACGATGTTCGGCAGGCAATGCTTGACCAGGATGCGGCCCGCTGGCGTGCCGCAGACGATAGCCGCATCAACGAACTGCTCGTTCTTCAGTTGAAGCACGAGGGATCGCGCGATGCGGGCGATGCCGGGCCAGCCGACAATGGCTAGCGACACCCCGATGGTCGGGATGCCTGGGCCCATCATCGCCGCCACGAGAATGGCGATGATCAGCTCGGGGAATGCGAAGGTGATGTCGGCCAGACGCATGGCGATCGAGTCGATGCGCCCGCCATACCAGGCCGCGAGCATGCCAACCCAGGTCCCGAGCGGCAGGACGATGGCGAGAACCATGAGAGCGACGATCAGAGAGACGCGCGCGCCGACCAGAACGCGGGACAGCACGTCGCGGCCCAATGCATCCGTGCCGAGCGGAAATTGCTCGCCCGGCGGCTCCCAGACATAGGCCATATTGGTCCTCGAGTAGTCGTGGGGCGCGAGCCAGGGAGAGAGCGCGGCAATAACCACGACGACCGCGACGATCGCGGCACCGACCACAGCGGACCGATTGCGCAGGAAACGGCGTGCGAAGTCGGCAAAACCCGTGCGCCGAACGGTGGCTGCTTCGGCCGCGAGGCTCATGGCCTGGCCTCGAGGCGTATGCGCGGGTCTATGATCACGTAGAGGATGTCCACCAGCAGGTTGATCCCGGCGTAGAACAGCGTGAACAGCAGCACGATCGCCGTCGTCACCGGGTAGTCGCGGGCAAAGATCGACTGGATGGCGATGCGGCCGAGTCCCGGGATATTGAAGATCGTCTCGATCACGAACGTGCTGGTGATCAGGCCGCCGAGGATCACTCCGGTTACCGTTAGGATCGGCACGAGCACGTTGCGCAAGGCGTGTCGCCAGACGACGAGACGTTCGGCCAATCCCTTTGCCCTGGCGGTCCTGATGTAGTCCTGCTGCAGCACTTCGAGCATGAACGTGCGAGCGAGCCGCGCGATGTAGGCGGCGGGGGGGATCGCGAGCAGGATGATCGGCAATACGGCATGTTGCGCGCTGTGCCAGCCGGCGACCGGCAGCCAGCCAAGCTTCAGACTGAACAGCCAGACGAAGAATGCAGCGAGCGCAAAGTTCGGGATCGAGAGACCGGCAACCAGCACGAACATGGTTCCGACGTCGGCCAAGGTGTTGCGCCGGATCGCGGCAAAGATGCCGACCGCGACACCGATGGGAAACGCGATCGCCAACGCCGCCGCCGCAAGCACCGGGCTGATCCAGAGCCCGTCGGCGATGACGCTGGTCACGGGCACACCGGGAAAGCGGAACGACTTGCCGAGGTCGCCGGAGGCGAGGCCCAGGAGGTAGTCCTTGAACTGGATCAGGAGCGAGCGGTCCAGACCATATTCGGCACGCAGCCGGGCCGCGAGCTCCTCGTTGCTCGACTGGTCGCCGAGCATGACCATGATTGGATCGCCGGGGACCGAGTGATTGGCGATGAACGCCAGGACCACGGCCACGGCGACGACGGGCAGGAGGCCGAGCAGCCGGATGATCACGTAGCGTATCATGCGCAGGCTCGGCGCCCTCTGTCGAAGGCTACTTGATGGCGACCCTGTCGAACGGCAGGAACCGCATCGACGTCAGCGTCACGCCGGTCACGTTCGGCTTCACGGCGACGACACCCGTCCGCATGAAGATGCCGCAGGTGCCCCAGTCATCAAGCAACGTCTGCTCGGCCTGATGATAGAGCCTATACCGCGCCTGGCTGTCGGCGGTGTTGGTCGCCTGATCGATCAGCTTGTCGAAGTCAGGGTTGACGTACCTCGCGCGATTGTACGGGCTCTTGGAGTGCCACACCTGGGACAGGAAGTAGAGGGCGTCCGGATAGCCCGCAGTCCAGCCCCATGAGAAGAGCGGGATCTCTCCGGCATTGGCGGCCTTGAGGAACGTCGCCCGCTCGCGGATGTCGATGTCGACGGTGATGCCGAGGTTCTGTTTCCATTGATCGGCATAGAACGAGACCTCATTCCTGAACGGCGCCAGGTTGGCGATCTTGACTGGCGGGAAGCCTTGGCCGTCGGGGAAGCCTGCCTCTGCCATCAGCTTCTTGGCGCGCGCCGGGTCGTAGACGATCTTCTTGACGTTCGGATTGTAGCCAGGAATGCCCGGCGTGATCTGACCGTACAGCGGCTCAGCGAGCCCCCCGAACAGCCCCTTGGCCATCGAGGTTCGATCGATGGAGATGCATAGCGCCTCTCGGACCCGCTTGTCCTTGAAGGGCGCAAACTGGTTCTGATTCATGCCGAGGTAGGTGATCTGTGCGGTTGCCGCCGTTTGCGTGTCGGCCTTGAACTTGTCGTCGCGCACGATCCGCCGGTTGAGGTCGGTGCTTTCCACCTTCAGTACGTCGAGCTCGCCAGCCTCGTACATGGAGACGGCCGTCTCCTCGCTCGGCACGATCAGATAGCGGATGCCGTCGATCTTGGGCGCTCCGCCCCAATATTCCTTATGTGCTGCAAGCTGGACGTACTGCCCGCGCTTCCATTCCACGAACTTGTACGCGCCGGTGCCGGCAGAGCCCTGCATGAACCAGTTCTCGCCCTTGTCCCTGATCACGGACGTGTCGAAGATCATGAACGGATAGATCGGGAACAGTACCTCAGGCGCCGTGAAGCGGACTTCGATCGTGTAGGGGTCGAGCACCTTTACGCCGGTCAGATCGGCCGATTTGCCCTCCTTGATGTCGGTGGCCCCGACAATCCTCCCCAGGTATTGGAGCTGCAGTCCGGCCTTGCTGCCGGGCTTCAGCAGCGCCTCGAAGCTCGCCTTTACGTCATCACCGGTGAACTCCTTGCCCGTATGAAACTTGACGCCCTTGCGGAGAGTGAAGCGCCAGCCGCTGTTGTCGGGTAGCGGCTCCCATTTCTCGGCCAGCACGGGCACGATCTCGCCGTTGCGTCCGACGTCTGTGAAGCCCTGGTAGATGTTGCGAAGTACGTCGCCTGCGATCAGCGCCGAGTAGGTGATCGGATCGATCATCTCGGGATCGGCGTTTATGTTGATGCGCAGGTCGCGGGCTTGCGCTCCCGCTCCGGCACCTAGTGCCAACAGTCCCGACAGAGCAGCTAGGCCGAGGTGCTTGACGAAACGCATCGACGTTCTCCCCTGCAACACAACCGATCAAATATACTGTAGCATGGAGCGCCGAGAATGCACGATTTCGCGACGAGATGGGCATGGGTATGGCGCGTTCCAGGAACCTAGGAAAGGTCTTCGACGCCAGTGGATTTGGCAGCCGGACGGCGATCATCGACGTTCGCGATTGGGAGCGACCGCGCGAGGTCAGTTTTTCAGCACTCAATGCCGAATGCGACGCCGTTGCACGGGGCCTGGTCGGGAAGGGTCTGAAACCGGGAGACCGAGTGGGCATTCTGGCGCTCAACCGGCTCGAGTTCGCGGCCGCATTTCTGGGCACCATGCGCGCCGGCATGGTTGCCGTGCCGATCAGCATCAAGCTGCCGCGTGACACGATCGACCACATCGTTCGTGATGCGGCCCTCACCGCCGTGTTCCACGATGCCGATCGCGCGCATCTTTGCCCAAAGGGCCTGCCGCGGATCGGATTCGATGACGGCGGCTACGCGTCGCTGCTGGACCCCGGCCCGTTCGAGACCATCGAGCCGCATGGCCGGGCGCTCGGCATGATCCTCTACACGTCGGGGTCGACGGGCCGGCCCAAGGGCGTGATGCTGTCGCACGCATCGCAGCTTTGGGGCCTCGATATCGCCTACAGCTTCTACCGGGACATCGAGGATTTCAGTCATCACCGCTACATCGTTGCGGCGCCGCTATTCCATATGAATGCGACGTTCAATCTGAAGATGGCGCTGATGACGGGAGCCGGCACGGTGCTGATGCCGGCATTTGACGCCAAGCGCTACGCACTTTCGATCCCGCGGTTTGGCGTGACGTGGCTGACCTCGGTGCCAACCATGCTGGCGATGGTCGCGCGTGAGGCCGACACGCTTGGTTGTCTCGACCTGTCCTCCGTCAAGCGGGTGATGATGGGGTCGGCACCGCTGACAGAGGCCTTGGTCGACAAGGTGCAGGCCCTGTTCCCCGGCGCCATCATCAACAACAGCTACGGAACGACGGAGGCCGGCCCGGTCGTCTTCGGACCTCATCCCGAGGGTAAGCCGAAACCGGCGACATCATGCGGCTACCCCGCGCCGGGCTCCGAGATCGAGCTGCGCGAAGGGCCCTCCCCGGACGAGGGTGTGCTCTATATGCGTAACCCGTCATTCATGGAGGGCTACAACAACCTGCCCGAGAAGACGGCGGAGGTCATGACGGGCGGCTGGTACCGCTCGGGCGACATCATGCGCCGCGACAAGGACGGGTTCCTGCACTTCCTCGGACGATCGGACGACATGTTCGTGGTCGGCGGCGAGAACGTGTGGCCGGTCGAGGTCGAAAAGCTGATCGAGCGCATGGACGGCGTGCATCAGGCGCTCGTCGTTCCGGTGTCGGATGAGATCAAGGGCGCGTTGCCGTTCGCGTTCGTCGTCAGCAAGGGCGGCAACGGCATTGACGAGGCGGCGGTCAAGCAGTTCACGATCGCCCATGGCCCGGCTTACGCGCATCCCCGGTTCGTGGAGTTCGTGCCGGAGATCCCGCTGGCCGCAACCAACAAGCCGGACCGCAGCGGTCTCACCAGGCGGGCCACGCAGCTTGTCGAGCAACGGCGCGCGTCGGCCCGTACGGCCTAGCGGCGAGCCAGCGAGGTCAATCATTCCGATGAAAGCGATTGTGTTCCATCGGCACGGGAGCCTGGACGAGGTCCGCTATGAGGATTTCCCTGATCCCGAGGTCGGGTCTGAGGATGTGCTGATCCGCGTCAAGGCGGTTTCGCTCAACGGATTCGACCCGATGGTGCTGCGCGGCATTCCGGGCCTCAAGACGCCGGTGCCGATGGTACCAGGGGCCGACGTGACGGGAGAGATCGCTGTGCTCGGTCCCGGCGTCGACCAGAGCAAATGGAAGGTGGGCGACCGCGTCGGCGTGGTGCCCAACCGGCCGGGGATCGGAATGATGGGCGAGACACTGCGCGGAGGCGCCTGCGAGCTGCTCGCCGTCGATCAGAGGTTCGTGCTGCCCCTGCCCCACGGCGTCGGCGATGTCGAGGCGGCGTGCCTGCCCACGGCCTACGGCGCCGCGTTGCGGATGATGGTGACGCGCGGCAAGGTGATGGAAGGCGAGAAGGTGCTGATACTCGGCGCTTCCGGGGGCGTGGGCACCTGCTGCGTGCAGCTCGCCAAGATGCTCGGCGCCGAAGTGATCGCCTGCACCAGCTCGCCTGACAAAGCGCAGAAGCTGAAGGCGATCGGCGCCAATCACGTCATCGATATGTCGCGCCAGGACTACGTTGCGGAAGTGATCGGGATGTACGGCAAGCCGCGCACGTTCGGGGGCGGCGGCGTAGACGTCATCGTCAACTACACGGGCGGAGAGACCTGGGCTCAGTGCTTTCGCTGCCTGAGGCGCGACGGCCGCATCCTCACCTGCGGGGCGACGGCCGGATACGACCCGAAGACCGATCTGCGCTACATCTGGTCGTTCGAGTTCAACATCATCGGCTCGAACGGGTGGACCGTCGCCGACCATGTTGCGCTGCTCAACATGATCGCCAGCGGTCGCCTGAAGCCGGTCGTGCATTCCGTGCGGCCGCTCGCCGAGTTCAGGCTCTCGCTGCAGGAGCAAATTGATCGCAAGATATTCGGCAAGGCCGTGCTGATCCCGTGATGATGACCACGCCCATCACGCCAGAGGAGATGCAGCGGCGGCTCGATGCCTCGCCGATGTGCTGCTTCCTGGGAATGAAGGTGTCGACGGTCGATGCTGCGGCGAGTATGGTTGCGATTACGATCGCCATGCGGCCCGAGATCGAGCGCGGCGTCCGGCCCGGCCAGTTTCACGGCGGCGCGATCGCCACATTGATCGACGTCGCAGGCGATTGCGCGCTGCTGCTCGTCGTCGGCGACTTCGTGCCGACGATCAACCTGCGCGTGGACTATCTGAGACCGGCGATGGGATCTGGCCTGACTGCCACGGCGCGCGTGCGACGTGCAGGGCGGCGCATCGGCGTCGTTGATATCGACGTGACCGATGCCGAGGGCCGGCTGGTTGCGGTCGGCAGGAGCTGCTACGCTACCGAGCCCGGATGATCCTCACCGGCGACCGCGCGCGTCTTCCGCGCGGCAGAACTTCACTCGTCGGCAACAATCGGTGGCGCTTCAACGACGCCGCACGACAGCGGAAGAACCGGATGCCATCGTTGCCCTGACAATCGGCCCCGCCATGTATCCCAAATGTATCCCATTCGACCCGAAAAAAGTGCCTATTTTACATGGTTTGTGAACCAGAATAACCTGGCGGTTATTCTGATTGACGTGTCGTACAGCCTAGGAAGTAATTGATTTTGCTTGGTTTTGCGGTGGTTGCGGGGGCCCGATTTGGCCGAGACCGACACATGGTCTCCGCGCCGGTCTAGACCCGCGCCATCAACATCGTCGGCATCAAGCCGCTGATCGCCGCCATCAAGGCACAGGCTCGCGCCGACAAAGCTGCCACCAACTATCGAGCGCCCTGCGGCCGCGTTTTTACACCACGGCCAAGACCCGGAACTCGGACAAGCGCCGCCGAGCAGCGCTGCCGGCCGTGGCCGGGAGAGACCCATTGTGGCCGGGCGCCGGCTCGACCTGCTCGACGGCCAGAGCCACACCCTGCGTGATCTCTCACCGGCGGCGCTCCGTGCTGGACGCATGAGCGGATGCTCGAGCTTTTCCCCCGGCTGGCCAAGCTGAGGGGCACCAGCGCGCCGCTCTCACCGAAAGCTGCGCTCATCCACAATCACCTTGCCGTCATTCGGCAGGGAGCCCGGCGCCGCGAGCTGTACCTGGCCCCTGAGCTTCGTGACCTTGGCGAGCGTCTCGGCCACGCGCACCGCCAGCGCCGCGTCCTCGTGCTCGGCCTCGGCCATGAGCGTCATCACATCCTGCTCGCCGACCCGACTGACGACCAGACGAAGTCGGCCGAGCTCGCTGTGGATGCGGCCGATCTCAGCCAGTTGCTCGGGCCGGACAAACATGCCCTTCACCTTGGTGGCCTGATCGGCGCGGCCCATCCACCCCTTGATGCGCATGTTGGTGCGGCCGCAGGGGCTTTGACCCTTGAGCACGGCTGAAAGATCGCCGGTCGCAAGCCGTATCATCGGATAGTCGCGATTGAATGAGGTGACGATGACCTCGCCGACGTCCCCCTCGGGCACCGGCTCGGCCGTTCCCGGACGTACGATCTCGACGATCACGCCTTCATCGACGATCAGCCCGTCGAGCGCGGCGCTTTCGTAGGCGATTATGCCGACATCCGCCGTGGCATAGGCTTGAAAGGTAGCGATCCCAGCGTTCCTGTATTCGTTGCGGAGGGAGGGAAACAGCGCGCCGCCGGAGACCAAGGCCCGCTTGAACGAGGAGATGGGTCGACCGACCTCCTTGGCCTTGTCGAGCAGGATCTTCAAGTAATCCGGCACACCGATGTAAGCGCTGGCCTGCAGGTGGGCGATGGCCTCAACCTGCTGCTCGGTATTGGCGGGGCCGGCAGGAATGACTGTGCAGCCCAATGCGCGGGCTCCGGCGTCCATAATCCATCCGCCAGGCGTCAGCTGGTAGGCGAAGGTGTTGTGCACGATGTCGCCGCTGCGAAATCCGGCCGCGTAAAGCGCGCGAGCCGATC
>JBIOVC010000285.1:0-5612 GCA_044867545.1 Hyphomicrobiaceae bacterium
CCGGGCCTCGGCGACGCCGGCGACCGCATGTACGGGACGACATAGCCGGGAGGCGGCCCGGCGCCAATTGCAGGAGGCTGTCCATTCGATCCGGACAGGGAACGATGCGACCACGGTCTCCTGATCCGTCCCGAGCGCTCCTCGTCGAACAGCAGCTCCCGAGAGTAGGTCTCGCACATCGCCCAGATGCGCCGAAACGCCGACTTCCCCGCCGGTCATCCGGAAGTGCGTGCCGTGTTGGCAAGACTGCGTGGTATTGCCTGCGCCGCCGTCATGCGCTCTGCGGTCAGGACGCGCTCGGCGATCTCATCGGCCTGCGATTGCGGAAGGGCGTGGGCTGCAAGGTTGCGGAACTTCCTCAGAACGTCAGCCTCGGTGGCAAACGACTGCTCGCTGCCGCGCGGCGCCTCCACTATCTCCTCCACGCGGGTGCCGTTCCTCAGGTGGACCTCCACCCGCACCATGTGGCGGAAGTTCGAGCCCTTGGCCGTGATGGCCGGGTCCTCCACGACCTTGACCTTGCGCGACAGCGCGATCCGGTCCTCGGCCGCGACGACCTCGGGATTGAACTGATCGACGAACACGTCGCCCTCGATGAGCAGGGTTGCAACGCAGAACGGAAGGTTCAGCTGGGCGGAGGTGAGGCCCTGGGGCCGGTAGTCCCAGCCGACGTGATCAACCGTCACCTGCGAGCCGTGGACAATGATCTGCTCGACATCCTCCGGGCCGAACGGCGTGCGCTCCTGCATGGTGCGGATCGCATCCAGCGTCGTGTGATTGCTGCCGACGCAGGAGTAGAACTTCAAGGAGATTCGCGTCGTCTCCCAGCGCTCGCCGAGGCCGGCTGACAGCTCGGACAGATCAAAGCGATCGTGGGAGCGCGAGAACGTGGTGCAGAACCCGCCGTACTCGCTTTCGAACACATCGGTAATACCGGTGAAGCCCTGCTCCGCGAGCAGCGCGCCGTACAAGCCGCTTTGTGAGGACCGGCCGGCATGCATGCGCTTCACCATCGCACCATACTGGGCGGCCATCAGCCCGGCCGACTGGGTGCCGGCGATGCCCAGCGCATGCACCGTCTGGTCGGACGACAGACGCAGCGCGGCCGCCGCCCCTGCAGCCGCCGAGAAGACGCCAAGCGTGGCGCCGGAGTGCCAGCCCTGGCCGATGTGCTCCTGGCCCATGCAGATGCCGACGCGCGGGCCAATCTCGTAGCCGGCGACGGCCGCCCGAAGAAAGTCGCGTCCTGAGAGGCCGGGTCGCAACTCCGTCACGGCCAGCAGCGCCGGCAGAGTAACGGCGCCAACGTGCAATACGCCCTGCCGGTGGACGTCATCGAGCTCGAAGCTCTGCACCAGCGTGCCGTTCACCAGCGCGGCGTGGGGCGCGGAGAGCTTTTCTTGCGTCCCCCACACGGTGCACGCCCTGGTGGTGTCCAGCGTCTGAAGCGTCGAGCGGAGAATCCTGCTCCAGGTCAGCTCGGCTCCATAGAGCGCGCAGCCGAGCGCGTCGAGGATCAGCAGCTTGATGCGGTCGAGGACCGGCTGCGGAATGTCCTCGTAGCGAAGCCCCGCAATGAAGTCGGCCATCGCGCGCGTGTGCGGATTGGCGCCTGCCGTATGAGCCATCGCTTGCTGTGTTCCCTTTCGTTAGGCGGCGCCGATCCAATTCACGCCGGAAGTCGTCGGAGGGTTTCTACGTCGATCCGGATTTCGGGGGAAGGGCGCCCACATCGCCGCAGTCGGCATCGTCAACTATGACTGCAGGACGTAGGCTCCCGGCGCCTCGCAGAGCGGGACGTAGCCGGCAGCCGCCGCACCTATGGGAGGCGGGTTCGCCGGAACGCCGGAGTGCCCGGCAAGCCATGCGATCCACTCCGGCCACCAGGATCCGTCCTTGCGCGGGGTCTCGGCCGCATAGGTTTCCGGATCGACGTAATAGTCCACGGACCGCTTGGTCATGACCTGGAAGCTGCGTCCCTGTCGGCCCGGCTCCGACACGATGCCAGCATTGTGGCCGCCGCTGGCGAGCAGATACGTAACGTCGGTGTCGGTCACGAGATGGATCTTGTAGGTCGACCGCCACGGCGCGACGTGGTCTCGCACGGTGCCGACGGCGAAGATGGGGGCACGAATATCGGTGAGCGCGATCGGCTTGCCGTCGACGCTGAGGCGGCCCTCCGCCAGGTCGTTGTTCAGGAAAAGCCGCCGAAGATAATTCGCGTGCATGCGGTACGGCATGCGGGTCGCGTCCGCGTTCCACGCCATCAGGTCGGTCATGGGCGGTCGCTCGCCCATCAGGTACTCGCGGACGCCTCGCGACCAGACGAGGTCGTTGGAGCGCAGCATCTGGAAGGTGCCAGCCATCTGGGTCGTGTCCAGAAAGCCCTGCTCCCACATCATATCCTCGAGGAACGCGAGCTGGCCTTCGTTGATGAACAGCATCAGCTCGCCGGCGTCGGTAAAGTCGGTTTGCGCGGCAAGCAGCGTGATCGACTTCAAGCGCTCGTCGCCGTCGCGCGCTATCGCCGCCGCGGCGATCGCCAGCAGCGTCCCACCAAGACAATAGCCGACCGCGTGGACCTTCTGGCGAGGCGCGACGGCGTCGATTGCTCGGAGTGCGGCCATGAGACCGAGGGTCCGATAGTCGTCGAGGTCGAGATCGCGGTCCTCGGGGCCCGGATTCTTCCAGGAGACCATGAATACGGTGAAGCCTTGGTCGGTGAGATACCTCACGAGGGAATTGTGTGGCGACAGGTCGAGGATGTAGTACTTCATGATCCAGGCCGGGATGATGAGCACGGGCTCGGGCCGGACCGTCTCCGTCCTCGGCGCATACTGGATGAGCTCGATCAGCCGGTTGCGATAGATCACCTTGCCGGGTGTGACCGCAACGTTGCGTCCGACGGCAAAGGCCTCGGCGCCAACCGGCTTCTTGCCGCTGATCGCACGCTCCCAGTCCTCGATCAGGTTCTGCCAGCCATTCAACAGGTTCATGCCGCCCGTGCGCATGGTCCGCTGCAGGACCTCCGGGTTGGTCGGCAGGAAATTCGATGGCGAGAACATGTCGAGGACCTGGCGCGATGCGAACTCGACAATCCTCTCGTGCTCTTTCGTGACACCGCGGATGCCAGTCGTCGCGTTGTGCCACCACTGCTGATGAAGAAGGAATGATTGGTAGATGAAGTTGTACGGCCACTTCTGCCAGGCTTCAGTCGTGAACCGTCGGTCTTGCGGCAGCGGTTCGATGCAGGTCGGAGGGGCCCCGTCGTTGGCGCCGTGCAGCGCGCACTGGCAAGCATAGTTTAGGAAGCGAATGCCCTTCCTGACGGCCTTTTCGATGAGCTGCAGGCGCTTGCCAGGCGAGAACGCGAGGTATGTTGCCCAGTCGAGATGGGCGTGGGCCAGTGCCGCCGGCGAGAGACCGGCGGTGAACCTGGCAGCGGCGGCATGCAGCGACCGGTCCATGATGTCGGCAAGTGCCGTCACGGCGTAGGAATCGCGCTCGGCCAGGACGGCCGCATCTGCAGGCTTCTCGCACAGCGGCCGCGGCGCGAGCGAGGGCCTTACCATTGCCGTGCCGTCGGCTTTTCTGCTGGCTTGGCTTGCCTCGGCTCCGCCTGGAACGGGCGCTGGCACTGTCGCTCGGCTCCGCATTGGTGCTGCCATCTGCTCGGCTCCGGCCTTTCGATCCGCTCCGTGGATCGGAAAACGTGCTAGGAAGCCTAGCGGTGCCGTTGCGGTGCAATATGACCTGAATCAATGGGCCAATTGGCCCGAGCTCTGATACCGGCCCGACCTGAAGGGAAAGTGCCGGCGGCGGCCTTCGTCTAGAACACTCGCGATTGGCTCGGGCTGCCGCCCTGGAGTTAGGTCTCTGACCCCACGCTGCTTTTTTCCGCTTGAGCCCCGGAACTAGATCGCATCCGGCGCGTTTTGCGCAATCGGGACCGGGAATAGCGCGCATGGGGCTGCCTAACGTCTGGCTGAGCGTCTTCGTCGCGCGGGTTTCGTGTGCCCGGCACAATCTCTCTCGAGCAAATCTCGGCCCACACGCAAAGTCGCGTTCCGGAGCGCATCCATGGAGCAAGAAGGCGAGGTCGCTGTCGCAGCAGCCGAGGATCGTCCCGCCCATCCGGCCGCAGCTGACAGGGACACCCAAGTCGATGACCTAAATCAGATACTGCGCGCACTCCAGGCGATGCGCATGGGGGATTTCTCGGTCCGGATGTCGGTGGCATCAACCGGCCTGCTCTCCAGGGTTGCAGATACGTTCAACGAGATTGCCGCGTCCAACGAGCATTTTGCGCGGCAACTGGAGCGTGTCGGGCAGGTGGTCGGCAAGGAAGGGCGAACGCGCCAGCGGCTACGCCTCGGTCTGGCAACCGGGTCGTGGGGGGAGATGGAGAACTCCGTCAATTCCCTCATCGATGACCTCCTCTGGCCGACAACGGAAGTCACGCGGACGATCGAGGCCGTCGCCCAGGGCGATCTGCTGGTGGGGATGCGGCTCGACGTCGACGGCAGACCGCTCAAGGGCGAGTTCCTGCGTTCGGCGACCATCGTCAACACGATGATCAAGCAGCTGAGCGTCTTCACCTCGGAAGTCACGCGCGTCGCCCGCGAGGTCGGCACCGACGGCAAGCTCGGCGGGCAGGCGCAGGTGAGCGAGGTCACTGGCGTCTGGAAGGACCTGACCGAGAGCGTGAACCTGATGGCGAGCAATCTCACCGCCCAGGTGCGCAATATCTCGGAGGTCACCATCGCGGTGGCGAGCGGTGACCTGTCGAAGAAAATCACGGTTGATGTCCGCGGCGAGATCCTGCAGCTCAAAGAGGCCATCAATACGATGGTCGATCAGCTCCGCTCGTTCGCAGCGGAGGTCACGCGCGTCGCGCGCGAGGTGGGCACCGAGGGCCGCCTCGGGGGCCAAGCCGTCGTGCCGGGTGTGGCGGGCACGTGGAAGGACCTGACCGACAACGTCAACCTGCTCGCGGCCAATCTCACGACCCAGGTTCGCAATATTGCCGAGGTCACCACTGCGGTCGCCCGCGGCGACCTCTCGCGCAAGATCACGGTCGATGTCAAAGGCGAGATTCTGCAGCTCAAGGACACCATCAACACGATGGTGGATCAGCTTAATTCGTTCGCCTCCGAGGTCACGCGCGTCGCCCGCGAGGTGGGCACCGAAGGCCGGCTCGGCGGGCAGGCCAAGGTGCCGGGCGTTGCGGGAACCTGGAAGGACCTGACCGACAACGTCTACTCGATGGCGAGCAACCTCACCGCCCAGGTGCGCAACATCGCCGAGGTTTCGACCGCGATCGCGGGCGGCGATCTGTCGAAGAAGATTACCGTCAACGTCAGCGGTGAGATCCTGCAGCTCAAGGAGACCATCAATACGATGGTCGACCAGCTCAACGCCTTCGCCTCCGAGGTCACCCGCGTCGCGCGCGAGGTGGGAACCGAGGGCCGGCTCGGAGGGCAGGCCGACGTACGCGGCGTCGCGGGCATCTGGAAGGACCTGACCGAGAGCGTCAACTCGATGGCGAGCAACCTGACGACGCAGGTTCGCAACATTGCCGAGGTCTCGACCGCAATCGCCAGCGGCGACCT
>JBIOVC010000286.1:0-6003 GCA_044867545.1 Hyphomicrobiaceae bacterium
TCGGGCTCGGGAAGGCTTTCGGGCGGCAACGGCACGAGGAGCCGCCGCTGGAGGAGATAGATGCCGGCGATGGCAAGCGCGGTCGGGATCGCCCAGTAGAGCAGATAGCCGTTCTGCCAGAGCCAGAGGCTGCCGAACGGGATCAGGCTTGCCGCGGGCAGCACCAGCGCGACCGCCAGCAGCGCGAGACGCGGGATTCGGGGAGGTCGCTTGCTGCTCAAGGGCCCGGGCTCCTGCTGGCCGGCGTCAATCATCGAGCCGGATGCGATCGGGTGCCGAGACCGAACTGCGGCGGGCCGGCAGCGACCCTACCACCAGGGGTAAAAGCGCCCGCCTGGCCTCGGCCTGTCGGAACGGTAGCTTCCGTACGGCGAGTAGCCGCCGCGGTAAGGGTTGCCCCAGAAGCCGCCGTCGTCGTACTGAGGCCGCGGCTCGCGCTGGCGAATCTTCAGCGCGCCCTGCGGCTCGCCGCTCATCACCACGACGAAATCCGTGTCCTTGCCCGTCTCCCGGCTGATCGCCTCGTCCGAGATGATGAGCGAGGACCCGGGCAGCACGACCTCGCTGATACGCTCGAGCGCCTCTTTTGGGATGCTGATGCGGTCGAGCGCGGCCTCCGCCGCCGCGACGTCGGTCGGGTTCGCGCCCGCGTTCTTGCGCCCGCGCGCGGGTTGAGATTGGGCGGGCGGGATGTTGACCGGATCGGCGTACATCGCGACCACGTTCCAGCGCATTTCCGCCCCGCCCTCGGAGGGCGCCAGCGCCGTGAACACGAAGGTGCCGATCGGCCTGTCCGCATCGCGGATGGTGATCGGCCCCTCATAGATCGGATAGTTCGCCTTGCGGATGTAGAAGCGCTGCGCCTTGCGGCTGACGAACACCGAGACCGGCGCCATGTTGCGCTCCGCCTCCGCCGCCGCCTCCGCGGTGCGGACCTTGGCATCGCTGGCAGCCTGCGCCTCGGCGCTCGCCGCCTGGGCGGCCTCCGACTTGGCTTGCGACTGCGCATTGGCGGCGTCCAGCGCTGCCTGCGTCTCGCCGATCCTGCTCTGCGCTTTGGCCTGCGCGGCTTCCGCCTGTTTCACGGCCTCCGCCTGCTTTGCCGGGTCGGGCGTGGCTCCCGCCGCCGTCAGCCGCTGCTCCGCATCTGCGAGCGCGGCCTCGGCTTTGGCATGAGCAGCTTCCGCCGCGCGCAACGACTTCAGCTCCTGATTGGCCTCCGCGTTCCGCTTCGCCGCCGTTTGCTTCGTATCCCGCTCGAGCGTCTCGGCGGCCTCGAGCTCGGTCGCCTTCATCGCCGCGATTGATTTCAGCAGTCCGATGTGCTGCGCCGATCCAGGCACGATCTCGTTGTCCGCCGCGGCATACGCGACCCGGGCCGGGGGCCTGCCGGCGGGGTTCGGCCGGCTTGCCGGCAACGCCGCAAGCGCGAGCCGCCTGTCCACGGGGCGCGGCTTGAACAGCGCCCGGTGCGAGATCGGCGCAGGTGTCATGTCCTCGCGCACGATGATGACCCGCATGCCCATCTCGGTAAGCTCGAACAGCCGCTCCGCATAGCCGGAGGGCAGCCGGATGCAGCCGTGCGAGGCGGGATGGCCGGGCAGCGTACCGGCGTGCAGCGCAATTCCCGTCCACGTGATGCGCTGCATGAACGGCATGTCGCCGTCCTCATAGAGATTGGACTGATGGAAGTCCTTCTTCTGCACGATGCTGAAGATGCCGGCCGGCGTCTCGTAGTCGTTGGCGCCGGACGAGATCGGGGCCTGCGAGATCTGCCCCTGCGCGTCGTAGACGGTGACGCGCTGCTCGGCGAGCGCGACGACCGCCAGCATCGGCTTGCCGGGCGCGCGCGTCTGTGGCGCCGGTCGCCTGACCTCGCGGCTGCCTTGCGCGTCGGCGATATCGATGCCGGCCGGCAGCGTGAGCGTCGCAAGGCTCGCCGCGGCGGCAAGCACAATGCGGGTGAGCATCATCGATAGAACCCTGTCAGTCACGATGCCTCCCACCCTTCGATCATCATCTTAGCTCTGGTGCTCCTCGGCACAAGGTTCAGTTAGGGCCACGAACGGAAACCCCGGGTTAAAGCGGCCTCGCTACCCGCAATCCAGCCATGTCGAGCCGGACGTCGGGCGCTGTCGCATACCGGTAGGCAGAACGCAGAAGCTGGGGATAGTAGTTCCAGGAGCCGCCGCGGAGAATGCGCAGGCGGCAGTCGCTGGCCTCGACCGCCGAGCCGTCCGTCGGCGCACCTTTGTAGCTGTCGCGGTAGCAGTCCTGCACCCATTCCCAGACGTTCCCGTGCATGTCGTGTAGGCCGAAGGCGTTCTTGGGGAGCGAGCCGACGTCCACCGTCTTCTGCCGGTAGACGCCCATCCGGCCGCCGCCGTAGGTGAAGTTGGCGTCGTAGTTCGCCTGCTTGTAGTTGATCGTCGGCCCGGTCGAGAACGGCGGGTGCGGATCGGTCGCGTTGGTCACGCCCCGAGCCGCATATTCCCATTCCGCCTCGGTCAGCAGCCGGTACGGTCTGCCGGTCTTGGTCGAAAGCCACGCCACGTACTGCGTCGCATCGCGCCAGGAGACGTTGATCACCGGCCGCTTGCTGCGCCCCCAGCCTTCGTCGCCCGGCTTGTGCTTGCAGCCGCCTTCCGCGACGCAGGCGTCCCATTGAGCGAAGGTCACCTCGAACTTGCCGACCGCGAACGGCCGCTTGATCACGACCTTGCGCTGCGGTCCCTCATTGCTGTCGCGGCCGGCCTCGTTGTCGGCCGAGCCCATCATGAACTCTCCGGCCGGCACGATCACCAGCTCCGGGCAGACCGGGCAGTCACGAAGCACGCTGGGAGCGGGAGGGGACGGGGCGGGCTTGCCTTGCCGCGCCTTCTGTTGCGCCTGGAGCGTTGCCGGATCGAGCCACAGCGCGACGGCCAACAGGCCCAGATACGATGCGCGCCGCAATCGCTGCATGGTCTCGTCTCTCGCCCCATGTTGGTCCGGCAGCCGCCGGAATGCCTCTGCAACTGAAGTCCGCGCACGTTATTCCTGGTCCTCCGCCCCTGCCGAGAATCCGGAAGGCGGGACCAGTATTTTGGCGGAGCGGCGCTCCAGTTCAACCATGATCGTGGCTTTTTCATTGGTCGGATCGAACACTTTGTCGTCGACCCGCTGATGCGGGAGCATGCCCGCAATGGCGATCTTGCGTCCTTCGTAGCGCAGCACCGGCGGCGGGTCCTTGGCAGGCGAATCGAGCCACGCGGTCATCTGCTCGCGCCGGTCCGCCGTCATGCAGACGACGTCGAGCCTGTCGTCTCCCGGGTCGGTGTGAGGGGCGAGCGGCAGCGCCGGCCCGGTATAGGCGGTGTTGAGGACCTCGAGCCCCAGGATATCGCCCGGCAGCGGCTTTCCGTCCACCACGACCGAGACCTCGAGGGGGTTGGCGGTCCGCAGCCTCTCCTGCAGAGCGCGGCGGCCATCGACCAGCCCGTCGGCCCGTTTGCCGTCGTCCGAAGGCTTGCGCCCGATCACCTCCGCGAGCGGCCCCACGCCCACCGCCTCGACGAAGCGGCGCTCACCCCAGGGTCCCTTTGACAGACCGATCTTGATCGGCTGTGTGCGCCGCCCTGGCTCGAGGATGGCGGCGAGAGCAGCCGGCGTCTCGGCGACCCCGAGCGAGCGCGCGATGTTGTTGGCAACCCCGAGCGGCATGATCGCGATCGGGACGTCTCGGTCGTCGAGCTCCGCGATGACGCGCGCGACCGTCCCGTCGCCGCCCGCGACAATGACGAGCTCCGCCTTGCCCCAGCGGCCCTGCTTGACCCCCTCCTCCTTCGTCGAGCGATAGGAGACCGTGAGGCCCGCCCGCCTGAGCGTCGAGATCAACCAGCTCTTGGTGTGGGTGCCGGAGCCGGCGCCCGGGTTATGGATCAGCACGCTTCGCATGGAGCACCAACAACGGCCGAGCCTATCGAATCGATCCGTGCTTTGCCGTGTGCTGGGGCTGCGGATCGGCGGCGGCGCGCGCTCGCAGTCCGACCGTGACGTTGCCGTCGTTCTCGAGCACCGCATAGCGCACGCTGGTGATCGATGTGCATCCGGCCTTGCGCAGCGCCTCGACCAGCTCCGAGTGCGTGATCTGCTCCTCGGCGAGCACATCGTTCGAGACCCGTCCGTTGCGGACCAGCACGCGCGGCGTGCCTTCCAGCAGCCGCGAGGCCTTCTTGCTCTGCCACGACACGTAGCCGGCGAGCTGGCTCATGCCGAACAGCGTCGCCGCCGCGATCGCCCCGGCCGTCACCGAGGTGTCGTCGGCGATGAGCGCACCCTGCACGCATTCGCTCATGATCAGCAGCACGACGAGATCGAATGGCGCCATCTCCCCGACATGCTTCTTCCCGATCAGCCTGAGCAGCACGAAGATGAATGCGTATACGAGCATCGCGCGGAAAACGAGCTCGCCGGCACCGATCGATAGCGTGAACATGGCCGGACCTCCTCAGGGTCGATGGGGCAGGAAAACCCTGCGGGAGGCACCGAGCCCAGCCGAGAGCATTCATGGCCGGGTCCTTCGGGGCTTGCCTGCGATGCAGCCCGGTTGAGAACGCGGCAATGCCGAGCGCGGTTCACGCCCATCACCCGAAAGTGGGGTGGCCGCCGCCCGCGCGCTCGGCGTTTCGCGCGGTCTTCGGATCGAGCGATAAGCATCGGGAAATACTCGCGGAACTGGTCTCACCCTCGAGGCGTTCTCGCAGCGAGTAACCAATTTTCCCGAGGAGAGCCGCAATGACCATCAAGACGATGGACGATCTGTTCGTCGACACCCTGAAGGACATCTACTACGCCGAGAAGCACATCCTGAAGGCGCTTCCGACCATGGTGAGCAAGGCCACCACCCGGGAGCTGAAGAATGCGCTCGAGACCCACCGCGGCGAGACCGAGGGTCAGATCGAGCGCCTCGAGCAGGTGTTCCAGATGCTCGATGTGCAGCCGCGTGGCAAGAAGTGCGAGGCGATCGAGGGAATCATCGAGGAAGCCAAGGGTCACATGAAGGACATCGCCGACAAGAGCGTGCTCGATGCCGGCATGATCGGCTCCGCCCAGGCCGTCGAGCACTACGAGATCAGCCGCTACGGTACGCTGATCGAATGGGCGCGCGAGCTCGGCCACGAGCAGGCGGTACCGCCCCTGCAGCAGAACCTCGATGAGGAGAAGCACGCCGATCGCCTGCTGACGGAGATCGCGAGGTCTGCCGCCAACCGCAAGGCTGCAGCCGCCTGATTACGGCTTTGCGCGGCGAAACCGGCGCCGGGAACGAGCCCGCGTCCGAGCCTGCCGTCGGAACCATTCCACCCTGCCGCCGGTTTTCCTTGCAGCAGACAAGGGAGGCAGCGGGCGTCCGAGGGCGCGCCCGCACCTCCTCACGTCGGACAAATGTGGAGGACGCCGTGTTTGAAATCAGACGATACGTATTGCCGCTGTTCGCTGCCGCGCTGGCAACGGCCGCGGTTCCGGGCACTGCTTCGGCACAACGCCCGGCAATTGTCACGACCGAAGTCAACATGCGCGCTGGCCCTTCGACCGAGTTCCCGGTCGTCGACGTGATACCGGACAACGACCAGGTCGCCGTGTTCGGGTGCATAGAGGAGTACGAGTGGTGCGACGTCGGCTGGCGCGACACCCGCGGCTGGGTCGCAGGCGAGTACCTGCGCTATCGCCGTGACACCGGCTACGTTCCGCTGATCGAGTATGGGCCGACGCTCGGGCTTCCGATCATAGTCTTCTCGGTCGACACCTACTGGGACAGGTACTACCGCGCCCGTCCCTGGTATCGCGACCGCGTGCGCTGGTCCCGCGTCTGGCGTGATCGGCGGGACGATCGCGCGGAGCGCCGAGAGGACCGGCGCGAGGACCGCGTCGACCGGCGGCAGGACCGCCGCGAGGAGCGGGTGGACCGCCGTGAAGACCGTCGCGACGTTCGGGCCGACCGCCGGCAGGATCGGCGCGAGAGCC
>JBIOVC010000287.1:0-3928 GCA_044867545.1 Hyphomicrobiaceae bacterium
GAATCGGGGTGGTGGTGAGGCCACGAGCGGTGACGTAGAGCGTCACGTGCCACGAGTGGTTGACCCATGGGCTTTGAGCGAGCCGTATCTTGCCGACGATCTGCGTCCACAGGTGTAGCGTGGCGCAGGTGTCACTCCAAGCGTCCAGAGGAAGCGCAGGCCATGGCTCGGGGCGCGAAGTCGCACTCGAGTTCAAGCGAACCCTCCTTCCCGCAAAAACCTCGCTCAGCCAAGAAGCCGGACCTCGACATCTTCCGCCCCCGGCGGGACCGTCAGCACGAACCGTGAGCCGCACTTCGGGCAATACACGGTGACGAGGTTCGCGTCCTCGGTCCGGACCGGATCGGATCCGGCCTCAACGGCCTCCGCCGGCTCCAGGATCACGTCCACCTCCAAGGAGGCGCGGCAGGATCCGCATTCGACCTGGTATTTCATCCAGGCGAAGAGTACACCGGCGGCGCCCTCGCCGAGGGTGCGGCGCGGTCGAGCCGGCCGACTGAAGTGAGGAGACCCGGCGCCAGCGCAAACAAAGTCTTGCTTCCGCCCGAGCGAAGGGCGTAGAGTCCGGGTTCCCTCCGCTACACCTCCGCTCCGAGGAGGTCTTCATGTCTTCGCGCAGGGCGGTCGAGCAGCTTGGCGTCGCGTTCGCGCGAGTGAACGCGTTTCTGAAGGAGCTTGACGCGCTTCCCGAGATCAAGGGCACCGTCTCGGCAGCGCGGGCGCGTTGGACGCTGTCGCAAGCGGAGGTGCTCGTAGCACGGCTCCACGAGCATCGGGCTGACACCCCGCCGGCCGAGGAGCTGAAACGCACCGACGAGGCCGAAAAGGCGATCCGCCTCGCGGAGAAGGCGATCGAGCATGCGCGTGAGCTCATGGGCTTCGTGCTGAGGGCGCGAGAGGAAAGGAGACGCTTCGCGCAGGATCTGGCCCTTCGCCTGGCACGGGCCAAGCTGGAGCGACTGCGGACACACGTTCGGAGTGGCGCCGCCCCACGTGCGTATTCCGGAGCATCGTGATCGCTGATTCCGGCCGATCGTGATCGCCGATTCCGGGATTCTGATCGCTGATTCCGGCATCCTGATCACCGATTCCGGGCATCGTGATCAGCGATTCCGGGATCGTGATCGCCGATTCCGGCGATCGTGATCACCCGTCGGTAGCAAAGCTAGTTCAGCCTGGGTCCTCTCGAGGAGGGGACCTGGATGGGAGCAGAGCGGCTACTGATGAGACAGATACGCGAGATCCTGCGGCTCAAGCATGAACAGCGCCTGCACCACCGGGCGATCGCCCGAGCGTGCGGGGTGGGCGTGGGAACGGTGTCGGAGTACCTGCGGCGTGTGCAGCAGGCCGGCCTGGTCTGGCCGTTGCCGCCGGAGCTGGACGACGCGGCGCTCGAGGCGCGGCTGTTCACGGCGCCGGCGCCCGCGCGTGAGCGGATGGCACCCGACTGCGTCTGGATCCATCAGGAGCTGAAACGGACCGGCGTGACGCTCGCCTTGCTGTGGCAGGAGTACCGCGAGAACCACGCGCAAGGCTACGGCTACAGCCAGTACTGCGAGCTGTACCGGCGCTGGGCGAAGAAGCTCAAGCCCTCGATGCGGCAGCAGCACCGGGCGGGCGAGAAGACCTTCATCGACTTCTCGGGCAAGCGGCCGCAGCTGATCGACCGCAGGACGGGCGAAGAGATTCCGGTGGAGCTATTCGTCGCCGCGCTCGGCGCCAGCTGCTACACCTACGCCGAAGCCACCGCGACCCAGAAGCTCCCTGACTGGATTTCAGCCCACACGCGGATGGCGGAGTACTTCTCTGGCACGACCGAGATCTGGGTGCCCGACCAGCTCAAGAGCGGTGTCACGCGAGCCTGTCGCTACGAGCCGGGCATCAACCGCAGCTATCAGGATCTGGCGACGCACTACGGCGCGGTGGTGGTGCCGGCGCGCCCCGGCAAGGCCAAGGACAAGGCCAAGGTCGAGTCGATGGTGCTGGTCGCCCAGCGCTGGATCCTGGCGCGCTTGCGCAACTGCCAATTCTTCGAGCTCGCCGAACTGAACGCCACCATCAGCAAGCTGCTCGAGGACCTCAACGGCCGGCCGTTGCAGAAGCTCGGCGTCAGTCGGCGAGAGCTGTGGCAGCGCCTGGACCGGCCGGCGCTCAAGCCGCTGCCCGAGGCGCGCTACCAACTCGCCCGCTGGACAAAGTGCCGCGTCAACATCGACTACCACGTCGAGGTCGCGCGTCACCCCTACAGCGTCCCCTACCAGCTCGTGGGTGAGGAGCTGGAGGCGCGCTACACCGCCGCAGTGGTGGAGATCTACTACAAGGGCCGACGTCTGGAGTCCCACACTCGGCGCTACGACCATCAGCCGTCCACCAAGCCCGAGCACATGCCAAGCTCGCATCGCGCACACGCAGAGTGGACGCCGTCACGCCTGATCCACTGGGCTGAGAAGACGGGCCCAGCCGCCGGCCGCTTGGTGGCCGGGATCCTGCGTAGCCGCCCGCACCCCGAGCAGGGCTACCGCGCCTGCCTGGGGCTGATGCGACTCGGTCGCCGCTACGGTCCCGAGCGGCTCGAAGCCGCCTGCAGCCGCGCCGAGCTCATGCGCTCCTACAGCTATCGCACCGTCAAGAACATCCTCGGCTCGGCGCAAGACCGCTTGCCATTCGAAGACGTATCGCCCGCGCCGGAACCGACTCCGTCGCACCAGAACATCCGCGGCGCCGAGTACTACGCCGCTACAGAGGAGGAGAACGAATGCTGACTCAGCAGACGCTGGACAAGATGAACGCCATGAAGCTTCTCGGCATGGCCGAGGCCTTTCAGCAACAGCAGCGCGCCGGCGAGCACGCGCGTCTCAGCTTCGAGGAGAGGCTCGGGCTCTTGATCGACAGTGAGTGGGCCGCACGCGAGCAACGCAAGCTCAAACGCCTCTTGGACGCGGCCAAGCTGCGCTATCCGGCTTCGCTCGAGGACGTCGACTTCAAGCACCCGCGCGGCCTCGACCGTCAGCAAGTACTCAGCCTGGGCAACTGCGGCTTCATCCAAAGCCGACACAACCTGCTGATCACCGGACCCACCGGGATTGGCAAGTCCTACCTGGCCTGCGCCTTCGTAGAACGCGCCTGTCGCCGCGGCTACAAAGCCGCCTACCTGCGCCTGCCGCGGCTGCTGCAGCAACTCGCCGTGGCCCGCGGCGACGGATCCTACGCCCGCATTCTCGAGCGTCTGGCCCGACTCGAACTGCTGGCGATCGACGATTGGCTGCTGGCCCCGCTGCGCGACCCCGAACGCCGCGACCTGGTCGAGGTGATCGAGGATCGCAGCGAGCGTGCCTCCACCCTCATCGCCAGCCAGCTTTCGACCGACGACTGGCACGCCGGCATCGGCGACCCCAACCTGGCGGACTCCATCTGCGACCGCCTGCTTCACAACGCGCACCGCATCAAGCTCAAGGGGCCCTCGAAGCGCCGCACCAAGGCAGATCCCAAGGCGGCGGCGTCCGAGACGAACGAATGACGGCCGTCGCTTCGCTCCGAGGGGCCTGTGCACGCTGACGGGCTGTGGAAAGCCGTGGACGGCTGCGAAGTCCAGCAAGGACGCACCCGCCCACCGCTTCCCACGAGCCCTTGGAAAACCGGCATACGGCCGCCGGTTTTCCACAAGCGCGCACAAGGCCGCTGCGTATCGGTTCTATCCACAACGAACGTCCAGGAGGTCAACCAGCCCGGTCTTGAAGAGCCGGGCAGAACGGCGCTATCGTCGCTTCGCTCCGACGGCGTGATCACGATCAGCGGAATCGCTGATCACGATCCCGGAACCAGCGATCACAAACAGCGGAATACGCAGGCACGGAGGGATTCATGCTCAACGTGTCCGCGTTCCACACGAGCACCGGATCTCCGTCCTTGCCGTAGTAGTCGCGGTGAG